>CAJUJV010000061.1:5951-11570 GCA_910586845.1 uncultured Hungatella sp. | reverse complement strand
CGGGGATTCGGACGGAAGAAACCGGCTTTGTTCTTCTGTTTCCTCATGGGAGCCCTGGGCATCGGCGGCATCCCTCTGTGGAACGGATATGTAAGCAAGACTCTGCTCCATGAAAGCATCGTCGAGTATACCCACCTTCTGGAGGAAGGCGTGGCTGTGGGAGAACTGGCGGGCGTGTCCGGGACCCTTCTTCCTCTTCTTACGGCTCCCGGATTCTGGAAGGCTGCCGAGTGGGTGTTCCTGTTTACGGGCGGTATGACCGTAGCCTATATGGTGAAGCTGACCGTGGCCCTTTTTGTGGACAAAAACCCGAAAAGACAGGAAGAATTTGACCGGATGTCCTCCGGCTACATGACGGTTCTCAGCCGGACGGTCCTGGTGGGGGCCGCGGTCATCCTGCCAGTCCTGGGCATGCTGCCTTACAATACCATGAACAGGATCGCCGATATGGGCCAGGATTTTTTCAGAGGCAGCGGCCATGTTCATGAAGTCCATTATTTTACTTTTACCAATCTCAAAGGCGGACTGATCTCCATCGCCATCGGAGCGGTACTGTATGCGGTAGTGATCAGAGGGCTTTTGATGGAGCCGGAAGAGGGAGGCACAAGACGTTATGTGGACCGCTGGCCTGCGTGGCTGGATCTGGAAAACCTGATCTACCGTCCGGTCCTTCAGACGGCCCTTCCGGGAATCTGCGGCGCGGTGTTCGGGTTCGTGGATCAGTATCTGATCTCCACGGTGATGACGGTATTTTTTGCCCTGTCCTCCGTATTCTGCAGGGCCCTTGATTATCTCACCGACAGTGTGGTGGTGCTTATGCGCCGGACAGTATGCCGTCAGCTTCCGGAGCCGAAGAACCGTCCGGAGACAGACCGGCTGGCCCATATCCTGGGCCGTCTGGTGGACAGGTGGGTGAAACTGAGAGACGGTCTTTTCGGAAAAGAGGATACAGGAAGAGTGAGAGTTTCCGCCGTGCATCATATGATCGAGCGGGAAAAGAGAGTGAAACACATGACGGATCTGGTGGAGCAGAGCTTCTCCTTCGGCCTGATGCTGTTCTGTATCGGTCTGTGTATGACTCTGGGTTATCTGCTGTTTGTATTTTATATGGGATGAGGAATGTAGAAAATGCCTATGGAACAGCTGTCATTATTTGACCGGCAGGAGAACACGAACCCGCTGGCCAGCCGCATGAGACCGGAGAAACTGGAAGAGTTTGTGGGTCAGGAACACCTGATCGGAAAAGGAAAGATTCTCAGAAGGCTTATTGAGCAGGATCAGATCCCTTCCATGATCTTCTGGGGGCCTCCGGGCGTGGGCAAGACCACTCTGGCGGGGATTATCGCGGGCAGGACCCATGCCCGGTTTATCAACTTCAGCGCCGTTACAAGCGGAATCAAGGAGATTCGGGAAGTGATGGCCCAGGCAGAAGAGAGCAGGCGGGCAGGGATCCGGACCGTGGTCTTTGTAGATGAGATACACCGATTTAACAAGGCCCAGCAGGATGCCTTTCTCCCCTATGTGGAGAAGGGAAGCATCATCCTCATCGGCGCCACCACGGAGAATCCTTCCTTTGAGATCAACAGCGCTCTTTTGTCCAGGTGCCGGGTCTTTGTTCTCCAGGCCCTGTCCGCGGAAGACGTGGCAGAGCTTCTGAGGAGGACTCTGAAGAGCCAGAAGGGGCTGGGCTATCTGAACATCGATATTGCCGATGATATGGTGGATATGATCGCGTCCTTTGCAGGAGGAGATGCCAGGACGGCCCTGAATGTCCTGGAGATGGCGGTGACCAACGGCGAGATCCATGCGGACAGGACGGTGATTACGCCGGAGGTGCTGCGCCAGTGCATCGGGAGAAAGAGCCTGCTCTATGACAAGAAAGGGGAGGAACATTACAATCTGATCTCCGCCCTCCACAAGTCCATGCGCAACACGGATCCGGATGCGGCCGTATACTGGCTTGCCCGGATGCTGGAGGCAGGGGAGGATCCTCTGTATGTGGCCAGAAGACTGGTGCGGTTTGCCAGCGAGGATGTGGGCATGGCGGACAGCCAGGCACTGGGAGTGGCCGTAGCCGCATATCAGGCCTGTCATTTCCTGGGGATGCCGGAGTGCAACGTGCATTTAAGCCATGCCGTCATCTATCTGTCCATGGCCCCCAAGTCCAACTCCGCCTACATGGCTTACGAGAAAGCCAAAAAAGACGCTCAGGACATGCTGACGGAACCGGTGCCTCTTGTGATCCGCAACGCTCCCACAGAGCTTATGGGGCAGCTGCACTACGGGGAAGGCTATGTCTATGCCCATGATACCAGGGAGAAAGTGGCGGTTATGCAGTGTCTGCCTGACAGCCTGGAGGGAACCGAGTACTACACGCCGGGAGATCAGGGGGCGGAGAAAGAGACTGCAGAAAAGCTGAGACGTATAAAGACCTGGAAAAAGGAACATGGAAAGGCCGGCGAATAAGAGAGGAACAGGGACAGATGGGAGAAAAATGTTCTCGTCTGTCCTGTTTTTTTGTGGAAATGTTTTCTTGACTTTTCCGGCATTTTTCATTAGAATTGTTAGCATACTGACAGCTTTTGCCGGATTGAGAGGAAAGGATCTGTTTTTTCATGGAAAAGGATCATGTGGGATTTTATATCCGTAATTTATCCAATCTGATCCACCGGAGGATCAACCGGATGGTGGCGGAAGAGGAGGAGTCCCTTACCGCCCGCCAGGTCTGGATGCTGGATTACCTGATTCATCAGGGGGACAGGGAGATCATGCAGAAGGATATCGAGAAGGAATTTTCCATACGCCGGTCCACGGCCAGCCATATGCTGACTTTGATGGAGAATAACGGATATATCAGGAGAGTTGCGGTTCCCCGGGATGCCAGATTGAAGAGGATCGTGCTGACGGAGAAAGGCAGGCAGGCCCAGGAGCGGATGACGGACCGGATCAAACGATTTGAAGCCATGATGAGAGCCGGTATGACAGATGAGGAAGTCGAAGGATTTCTGATGATGCTTGGCAGATTTGAAAAGAATATTCTCTAGAGAATATCTTTTCTTTTTTTGGGAGAAAATCTGTCAGTATGCGAACGATAAGAGAAGGAGGATATGAATATGAAGGATAACAGACAATTGTTTGAAGAAGCGCCGGTGCCGAAAGCCGTGGCGGTTATGGCCGTGCCCACCATGATCTCCATGCTGGTCGTGGTCATCTATAATATGGCGGATACATTTTTCATCGGGCAGACAGGGGATCCCATGAAGGTGGCGGCAGTCTCTCTGGCCACCCCGGTGTTCATGGTGTTCATGGCTCTGGGCAACCTGTTCGGCATCGGAGGAAGCTCGGCTATCTCCAGGGCGCTGGGAGAAAAGAAGGCGGAGAGGGCCAGGAATATCTCGTCTTTCTGCTGCTACGGCTCTCTGGGTCTGGGCATTTTTATGGCCCTTCTGTTTCTGGCGGGGATGGACGGGATCCTGAAGATGATCGGGGCCAGCGAAAATACCGTCGGCTATGCCAGGGACTATCTGACCTACATCGCCTTCGGAGGCCCCTTTATCATGTTCGGAACGGCTTTCGGCAATATCCTCAGAGGAGAGGGTGCTTCCAAGGAATCCATGATCGGCAATATGATCGGAACCGTGACCAACATTGTCCTTGATCCTGTTATGATTCTGGGACTGAACTGGGGCGTAGTGGGAGCCGCTGTGGCCACGGTCATCGGCAATATGGCTGCCAGCGGGTTTTACCTTATCTATTTTCTGAGAAAAAAGTCCAGCCTGTCTATCAGGCTGAAAGATTTCAGGGCCGGGGAGCGGATCGCTGCCAGTGTTCTGTCCATCGGTATTCCCGCCTCGCTCAATAACATTCTTATGAGCTGTGCCAACATTGTTCTGAATCTGGTACTGGGCAGATACGGGGATACTCCGGTGGCGGCCATGGGTGTGGCCATGAAGTCCAATATGCTGGTAGTGCTCCTGCAGATCGGTCTGTGCACCGGAATCCAGCCTCTCATCGGCTATAATTACGGAGCCAGGAACAAGAAACGCCTTCTCCAGGTCTTCCGGTTTACAGGGATGTGCGCCGTGGCTGTGGGGACGGTGCTGACGGTTATCATGGTTCTGGCACGGCAGGCAGTGATCCAGGCCTTTATCAATGACAGCGAAGTCATCGCCTACGGCATCCGGATGGTGATCGCCCTGCAGATGTCGGGGCCGGTGCTGGGAATCCTGTTTTTGTGTATCAATACGATCCAGGGTATGGGGAAGGCTCTCCCGTCTCTGGTGCTGACCGTATGCCGCCAGGGCCTGATCTTTATTCCCTTCATTTTTATCCTCAACAGCCTTTTCGGCCTGGAGGGGGCTATCTACGCCCAGCCGGCAGCGGACTTTGTCTCCATCATCCTGTCCCTGTTTATCTGCCTGGGGATCTTTCGGAAGATCGAACAGAGATCATCCGGGGCGGCTGAAGGGAGTTCCGTGTAAAACAGGGGATTTTGCAGACGGAAACAGAACCACAGACCGGGGCCGGAACGGTGAGATCATGGCCGGTCCCGGTCTGTCCCTGAAGAATTATCAGGGATTTGTGTAAATATATTATTTAAATCAGAAAATATGAGAGATGCAGCCGAAAATACCGATATAAATATCCGAATATTCAAAATAATTATAAACAATTAATACAAAACAATAATAGATAAAAAATATTTTAAAAAAATCACGAAAAAAGTGTTGACAAATCCTTCTCCGCGGTCTATAATAAAGACAACAAAAACAAAGAAGGAGGTACAGACCAAAGGGCACATAATTTTGTTTCATCTGTCAGATAACGAAGGAGAGAGGAAGATCTCAGAAGGGAGACAGATGAGACCAGGACAAGCCTGAACTATAGGAAGCAGACCAGAAGAGAGAGATGGAGACCGAGTTCTAAGAATGTTGACAGAAGAAAATAGTCGTTTGGTAATATGACGAGAAAGTATTGCTGGTGCGACAGAGATTTTCAGAAGGATAACCTTAGAGAGATGAAAGAAAAGAAAAGGGACATACATAGAGAGGGATGCGGAATATAGGGAAGGAGAAGAAAAATTGAATATAGAGTAACTTAAAGAGAAGGACAAGTATCTTTAAGAATTATCTGAAAAGAGAGGTATAGTCCAGTGGATGAGATAGTTTAAGAGTGGGTATCGAGATGAGAAAATCGATACCCACTTTTCGTATGTATACGGAGCGGAAAGCAATTTTCTATACCCCTTCTAAGTCAAAGGGCGGCGTGTATTCTTCTCTGGCGCTGCTTTTCTCCTGCATATAACCTTCTGACAGGCCCAGTTCCAGGGCAGCATCCACGACTTTCTGATATTCATAAGTGGTGATCCGCCGGTTGATCTCCGGATAGCGGTCCGTATCTCTGACCAGGAAAAACGGGGTATACTGGCTTAAAAGACTGATATAATACTGATGCTTCGGCAGGTTTTCGTCCATCCAATGGAGAAGCCTGACGGAATCTTTCCGGGCCCCCGGCAGCACCATATGGCGGATTATGACTCCTGATCTCATGATGCCGTTTTCGTCCAGCACCGGCGGTCCGGCCTGGCTCACCATCTGGAGGATAGCCTGGGAAGCCATG
>CAJUJV010000061.1:932-5916 GCA_910586845.1 uncultured Hungatella sp. | reverse complement strand
AAAATAGTCCTTTGCACCGGAGTAGCGGGCGGACAGAGAACTGCTGTAATATTTCAGGTCAGGAAGCCAGATATCCACATAGGGATCCAGCGCCCGGATAACATCGGGATTCTCATAGCCGCCGCAGTTATAGACCACCGGGATAGTAAGCCTGGATCCTGCCAGCCTGAGAGCAGCCGTGACCGACGGAAGATAGTGGGTGGCAGTGACCAGGTTGATGTTGTGAGCTCCCTGGTCCTGGAGCCGGAGAAGGATGCGGCACAACTCCTCTGGAGTTACTTCTTTCCCCACGCCCTGGCGGCTGATGACATGGTTCTGACAGAAGCAGCAGCCCAGGGTGCAGCCGCTGAAAAATATGGTCCCGCTGCCGTTTTTTCCGCTGATACAGGGTTCCTCCCACTGGTGAAGCGCTGCCCTTGCCACTCTGGCCCCGGAGCCGCTCTGGCAGAAGCCGGTTCTCCGGGTGCGGTCCGCGCGGCACATGCGGGGACACAGCCGGCAGTCTTCATAGGTGTAGGGAAAGGGATCCCGGGGATTTCTCATAAATCATCACTCCCTTGTACTCATTGACAAAATACCCGTTTCTATGATATACAAAATAGAAGAAAAATGCAAGATGAGACAGAAGGATCGTAAATGATGGAGAATAGAAAAAAGGCGGCTTTCCGATATGCTTTTCCCAGGACCGTGCCTGTGATGGTAGGGTATCTGTTTCTGGGAACCGCTTACGGGATTTTGATGAAGGTAAACGGATATGGATGTTTCTGGGCTCTGGCCATGAGCCTTTTGGTCTATGCAGGCAGTCTGCAGTATGTGGGCGTGACCCTGCTGGCCTCCATGGCTCATCCTCTCTACGGGTTTCTCATGGGACTTATGATCAATGCCCGTCATCTGTTTTACGGCATATCCATGCTGGGCAGATACAGGAGCCTGAAACGATTCCGGACGTATCTGATCTTTTCCCTGACAGACGAGACCTTCTCCGTGGTGTGCAGCGAAAAGATCCCGGATGCTCTCGACAGGGAATGGGTATATCTGTGGATCTCCCTTCTGAACCAGGCCTACTGGGTGGCGGGAAGCGTGGCCGGAAGCCTGGCAGGCGGCCTGATCACCTTTAACACAAAAGGGCTGGACTTTGCCCTGACCGCTCTTTTTGTGGTGATCTTTACGGATCAGTGGAAGCATCAGAAGGATCACCGCCCGGCTCTGACCGGAGTGGCGGCTTCTGTGCTGTGTGTTCTGATCTTCGGTTCAGGAAACTTTATTATCCCGGCCATGGTCCTGATTCTGGCGGTGCTGAGTCTGCAGTACAGGGGAAAACAAAAGAAGGAGGCGGAGCGTGTTGGATAGAGCGATGGTGATAAACGGGATCTGCATGGTGGCGGCTCTGGCGGCGGCTACCATGATCACCCGGTTTCTTCCTTTTGTGATCTTTCCGCAGGGGAAGAAGATGCCCGGTTTTATGGAGCATCTGGGCAAGACCCTGCCCTATGCGGCCATGGGACTTCTGGTGGTGTACTGTCTCAAGGATGTAAATGTGTCGGGAAATTTTCACGGACTGCCGGAGTTTCTGGCTGTGGCGGCCATCGCGGTGGTCCACTGGTGGAAAGAGAATACGCTGCTGAGTATCGGAGCGGGGACCGTGCTGTATATGGTGCTGGTCCAGATCGTGTTTGTGTGATACGGAAAGAAAAGACCGGTCAGGGAAATGTCCCCGGCCGGTTTTTCGATTAAGAAATATCAGGATCCTTGTCATCGCTGACAGGAGGAGTGATAAATGGAAACATGGTTTCATATGCTTCCAGTTCGGCTTCCGTCTCGGGAAGAGCGGGGATCAGTCCCGTACATTCCATGGAGGAGACTGCCGGAGTTTCGAGAAACTCGTCATCGTCATTTTTGAAAATGTCCATATGATTCACCTCGGTGATTAGTATGGACAGAGAATGACAGATTATGCATCAGTGATTTAATGCCGCTGCGATAAAGCCACAGAACAGAGGATGAGGCTTATTGGGACGGGACTTCAGTTCCGGATGGGCCTGGGTGGCCACGAACCAGGGATGATCGGGAAGCTCGATCATCTCCACGATCCGCCCGTCGGGAGACAGTCCGGACAGGAGCATCCCGTGGGAGGACAGGATCTGCCGGTAATCGTTATTGACCTCATACCTGTGTCTGTGGCGCTCGTGGATAGTCTCGCAGCCATAGAGTGCGTAAGCCCTGGAATCATGGCTGAGGACGCAGGGACAGGAGCCCAGGCGCAGGGTTCCTCCGATATTTTCCACACCGTTTTGTTCCGGCATCAGGTGGATGACCGGGTGAGCGGTGGCAGGGTCCAGTTCTGCGCTGTGAGCGTCCGTGTATCCCACCACATGTCTGGCAAATTCCACGATGGCCAGCTGCATGCCCAGACACAGTCCCAGATAGGGAACCCGATGTTCTCTGGCATATCGGATAGCCAGAAGCTTGCCGTCGATCCCCCGGTTTCCGAACCCGCCGGGGACCAGGATACCGTCCACATCGCCGAAGAGCTCTTCCACGTTGTCAGGGGTGATGGTTTCCGAGTCGATCCATTTGATATCTACCTGAGCCCGGTTGGCCATGCCGCCGTGTTTTAAAGCCTCCACCACGGAGATATAGGCATCGTGGAGCTGTACATATTTGCCGGCCAGGGCCACGGTCACCCGGGTTCGGGGGTGCTTCCAGGCATCGATCATGGCCCGCCAGTCGGTCAGATCCGGTTCGGGACAGGGAAGGCCAAGACTCTGGCAGGCCACCTGGGCCAGATGTTCCTCTTCCATGGCAAGGGGAGCCTCATAGAGAAGATCCACATCAAGATTCTGCAGTACATGGCTCTGAGGAACATTGCAGAACAGAGCGATCTTGCCGCGGATGTGGTCATCCAGGGGATGCTCTGTGCGGCAGACGATAATATCGGGCTGGATACCCATACCCTGCAGATTCTTTACGCTGGCCTGGGTGGGTTTGGTCTTCAGTTCTCCGGAGGCTTTCAGATAGGGGACAAGGGTGACGTGAATAAGGATGGCGTTGTGAGGGCCGACGTCATGCTGGAACTGGCGGATAGCTTCAAGAAAGGGCTGGCTTTCGATATCGCCCACGGTGCCGCCTACCTCAATGATGGCGATCTCTGTGGCCGCGGGGGAACTGCTTTGATGGAACCTGCTTTTGATCTCATTGGTGATATGGGGGATCACCTGTACGGTGCCGCCGCCGTAGTCGCCGCGGCGCTCCCTGGACAGTACGGACCAGTAGATCCTGCCGGCAGTGACATTGGAGTTTTTCGTCAGGCTCTCGTCGATAAACCGCTCATAGTGCCCCAGATCCAGGTCCGTCTCGGCTCCGTCGTCAGTGACGAAGACCTCTCCGTGCTGGACAGGATTCATGGTTCCCGGATCGATATTGATATAAGGGTCAAACTTCTGCATGGTGACTTTATAGCCTCTGGCTTTCAGGAGACGTCCCAGAGAGGCGGCGGTAATCCCTTTACCCAGTCCGGAGACGACTCCTCCTGTAACAAAAACATATTTTACTGACATGATCTTAACCTCCTTCATAATTTCCCTATTATACAACCGGTCTTTCGGGAAATCCATATATTTTGTAAAAAAATTTATTGTTTTTTTAGAGCACTTTCCTTGATTTATGGAGAGACTGCCACTATAATAGTAAGGTATACCCTTTTGGCCGGCAGTCTGTGTGCTGCCGGGGACGGTCAGACAGCGGAAAGAAAGACCGTGAGAGAGAGATAGGAGAACGAGGAGTTTATGGAAAACAACAATCATAAGGGCGACGGCAGGATGCCGAACAACGGCGGCAGCGGCCAGACAGTTCTGATCATACTGATAGCGGCGCTGATCACCTTTGTCAGTGTCTTCAAGATGGGAAGCTACCTGACGGGAAAGAGTACGACCCAGGAGGTGCCTTACAGCGAATTTGTCCAGGCACTGGAGGACGGGAAGGTAAAGCAGGTCAGAGTGAGCGGTTCCGAGGTTTATTTCAGAACCAAAGAGGATGCAGAAGGTTATCGGCCCGGCCTGGAGTATATTTCCATCAGGATGGAAGGCGGAGACCAGCTGACCCAGAGGCTGGTGGAGGCCGGAGTAGAGGGACGGCAGGAGAATTCCAGCAACAATGTCTGGCTGGAGAACCTCATCAGCTTTGCGCTGATGTTCGGCTTCCTGATCTTTTTTATGAATTTTATGATGCGGCGCATGGGCGGCGGAGGCATCATGGGTGTGGGCAAGAGCACGGCCAAGATGCACATGCAGAAAGAGACCGGAGTCACGTTCATGGATGTGGCGGGAGAAGACGAGGCCAAGGAGTCGCTGGTGGAGATCGTGGATTTCCTCCACAACCCAGGCAAGTATACCCACATCGGGGCCAAGCTTCCCAAGGGAGCTCTTCTGGTAGGCCCTCCCGGAACGGGAAAGACCCTTCTGGCCAAGGCTGTGGCAGGGGAGGCCAAGGTGCCTTTCTATTCCCTGTCAGGATCCGATTTTGTGGAGATGTTCGTAGGCGTGGGAGCTTCCCGCGTCCGCGACCTGTTTAAGCAGGCCCAGGACAGCGCTCCCTGTATCATTTTTATCGATGAGGTGGATGCCATCGGAAAGAGCCGTGATTCCCGGTACGGAGGAGGCAATGACGAGAGGGAGCAGACCTTAAACCAGCTTCTGTCCGAGATGGATGGCTTTGATTCCTCCAAGGGACTTCTGGTCCTGGCCGCCACCAACCGTCCGGAGATTCTGGACCCTGCTCTTTTGCGTCCCGGACGTTTCGACCGGCGGATCATCGTGGACAAACCGGACCTGAAGGGACGTGTGAATATTCTGAAAGTCCATGCCAAAAATGTGGCTCTGGACGAGACCGTGGATCTGGAGGCCATCGCTCTGGCTACCTCGGGAGCCGTAGGTTCCGATCTTGCCAATATGATCAATGAGGCAGCCATCAATGCAGTCAAGCATGG
>CAJUJV010000061.1:0-922 GCA_910586845.1 uncultured Hungatella sp. | reverse complement strand
TCTTTATGTCGGTTATCATGTACAGGTTGAAGAAAAACGGCCGGGCGGCGGTGAACCAGAAAGATCTTTTCGAGGCCGTGGAGGTGGTTCTTGTAGGTAAGGAGAAGAAGGACCGGATCCTCAGCAAGGAGGAGCGGCGTATCGTGTCCTACCATGAAGTAGGCCATGCCCTTTTAAGCGCTCTCCAGAAAGATACGGAACCGGTTCAGAAGATCACCATTGTGCCCAGGACCATGGGAGCTCTGGGATATGTGATGCAGGTTCCGGAGGAAGAGAAATACCTGAATACAGAGAAAGAACTGAAAGCCATGCTGACAGGATGTCTGGGAGGCCGGGCGGCGGAGGAACTGGTTTTCGAGACCGTGACCACAGGAGCTGCTAATGATATCGAGAAGGCCACCAGGATCGCCAGAGCCATGGTGACCCAGTACGGTATGTCGGAGCGCTTCGGCCTCATGGGTCTTGCCACCCAGGAAGATCAGTACTTAAGCGGCAGGATGGTTCTCAACTGCGGCGAGGCCACTGCGGCAGAGATCGATCAGGAAGTCATGAAGATGTTAAAGGATGCCTATGAGGAGGCAAAACGTCTTCTGTCAGAGAATCGGGAGATCATGGATAAGATCGCCGAGTTCCTCATCGAGAAGGAGACCATCACGGGGAAGGAATTCATGAAGATCTTCCGGGAGTGCAAGGGGATCCCGGAGCCGGATGAAGAGAAAGAAGGAGCAGAGGCGGAGAAGGCCGAAACAGAAAAAGCCGGGTCGGAGACAACGAATATGGAAACGTCGAAACCGGAGTCTGCAGAGCCGGCCAAATCTGCGGAGACCGAAGAGAAAAAGGCCCTGTGACCATGGATCCGGGGCGGATAGATACAGAAAGCGGAGAGAAGAGAGGGGCTACCCTGTCTGCTCTCCGCTTTGCT
>CAJUJV010000060.1:20952-25349 GCA_910586845.1 uncultured Hungatella sp. | reverse complement strand
TTCAGTTCATGTTCCAAATTGGCGATCTGCTGTGTCATGGCGGTCTGGACAATGCTGCACTCTTTGGCGGCTTTAGTGAAGTTTAAGTGTTTTGCCGCGGCGATGAAATATTTCAGTTGTCGGATTTCCATGATCTCCCTTTCTGTGTTCTTCTAAATCTTTTCTAAATACCTTTCCCACCAATAATCCCCTAAACTCTTAGATATATCTGATCTAAGCCATCTGTCAACACAAGTCTGATATTCCTCACAATATTTCACCAGATCATCTATCATATCCGGCCCTTTTCGCACACTCACACCAGGTTCCATTACCAGAGCAGGTAATTTTATAGCTATGATCATAGCTTTATCATATGTTGAGATTTCATCATCATTCAGATAATATGACTTTTCCAGATACTGATTCCTTCATTGTGAAATTCCATCCTGCTATTATTCAACAACAATTTACACTGTTTTTCGAAACTCCTGAAGCTCTCCCTGTAGTCACAAATTCCTCTTGGAATATATTCTAAAATCGTTTTCTTTTCCTTTACCGCATTTTCTACTTCTGACATCCAGGAAAATTGGTAATCAAGGTGAATTCCCATGTCCCACAAAGCAAGTAGTACATAATATTCTGTACAAATGATTGGGTATAAAAACACCTTGTCTGATAACCCATTTCTTATGATGTCAGATCTCATTGCCCGGTATAGACCCAGTGTCGAAGGATTATCTGGCACGACATCCAAAAAGATTACCAAATCCTTACTTTCTTTATTTTTTGTAAATACCCGTAATCCGCTGTTGCCGCCTGTATATTCAATATTAAAAAATCTTGACATCAGAATACTTGTAGTCATATACCGGTTATCCTCAGACAATATTCTCACCATACTCTTTTTCTGTGCAAACTCTGATAAACCTTGGCGCATCGGCGAATTTTTCCGCGAATCTGGGCAGGAAACTCTTTCCGGTTGCTGACATGCCTTCATAGATATTAACGCATTTACAAAGCTGGATAAACAGATCACCCTGATTATAGTAAATCATCTCACTCATGAATTCACCTCTTTTACACTGGTATAATGCCAGTCAGGATTATCATCAACAATGACATCACATTGATCATCTCCGTCATAATCAACGATATATCCCGGTGTTACGCATCCATGAGTTAAATTCTTGATATCAGCACAGGCATTTTCTCCACATTCTCTCTGGCTGAAACAAATCTGAGGATTATAAAATATATTCAGTACCGTCTTCCCCCCAGTGCTCAGATCAAACCATGGTACATATGCTCCGTATCGATCTCTGAAATATCTCTGATCAATATAGGTCGCGCCGTCTGTATGTTTTGTCAGACCATTGACTCTTTCGTCCAGCTGATTTATGGTGTGCTTCATAAAAAATCCTCATTGTCTAAAACAACCTGTAATCCTTCCTGTTTCTTTCCCATATGCGTCAGCAATCTTAATGGCATAACAGACCCTCTCTTTCCTGTTCACAGTGGCCTCACCACGTTCTCCATTTATTATCGCCCTCTATTGCCATCATTATATAATTCCCCCACCTGAAAGTCAAACCTGAAAAGGCAGGCAGAGACGGCTGTTCTCACCGTCCCTTCCTGCTTTTTAAGGAAGTATAAACCTGGCGGTTGGCGCCAGGTCAAGTGTTATCTTATATTTTCTACTGTTTCTTTCCCCCGCTCTTTCTGGTATCCGGCATCCCGTGGGCCCGCAGTTCCTGATGAAAAGAGGAGTGTCGGGGAAATGTCTCCCTGTAGCCAAGGAGAATCCTGCTTTTGGCTCCCTTTTCGCCTCGGGACTCTTTCACTTCTCCCAAGGCAGCGGCCAGGGCGGCCACGCTGCCATAATGAGCCCTGTGCTGACCGGACACAATGGCTCTCACCCGCAGGTCAACAAGCCTTTCCAGAACCGTCAGATACCCCTTTGCCTGCTCATCTGTCAGTTCCTTCGGTGTAAGGGTCTCCTTCCACCTGCGAAAACACTGCCAGAACAGATCTGTGCTGTCCATATTTTCCGCCTCCAGAGTCCAATGGGTTCCCTTCTCATACTCCCTGACCTGAAATCCCATGTTAAATCCAGCTTCTCTCGCGACATAGCGTCCGCCCTCTCTCAGGGTGTCGGTGTTCAGGAGCAAAAGCAGGAACAAGGGAACCCCGCACCTGACAAAGTGGCTGGACCAACCCAGGCCTTCTTTGACATTCTCGATTTTTTTCATGACCCTGTCAAAATCGCCCAGGAGAAAGAGAAGTTTCGCCCTTTCATATTGGGAAAGGTGGTTGGTCTCCAGTTCTTTTGTCCGGTCCATGCCATAGGATATTTCCTTCTCTGGCTGAAGACTCTCCATGACCTTCAGAGCCTTTTGACGGTAAGCTCTCCCATCCCGGCTCTCAGCCGCGATCCTTAAGTAATTGAGGGAATTGGTGTCGGATTCAAATGCCTTCTTCCAGCACTCCTCTGCCAGATCCAAATCGCCCCTCTTTAACGCCGCCTGGGCCGTACACAGGGCAATCTGACCCCGTATCTTGTATTTCTCATCCACCAGTTCCAGGGCCTCCTGACCGAAAGCCAGCTGCCGGTTGGTGTCCTGTTTTTCCTCAAAACACTCCAAAACCCCCAAGAGGAGGGAGGGGTGACACTTGGCTCCCTTTCGGGCTGCCTCCATCATCTCGTCTCCGCTTTTCTGGTAAAGCACCGCATCCCGCAGAAATTGTCCTGCCGCATCCCCCGGTTTGTCTGTGAGAAGCCTGATCCATTGCTCCACGAACCGGGAACTGTCGGGGAGTTCTTCTTTTCCCATGGACAGGATTTCCTCCAGCTTTACACTGTGGAAAAAAGGGAGAACCATATAGCTGTAGAGACTCTCCGGCCTCTTTTGGGGTGATGTATTCTGATAAACCCCGTAGAGCACGCTTTTCTTCAGGGCATCGGTGTCGATGGAGATCAGATGTTCATTAATCATCTCGTCGAGACCGATCTCAAAATTGTCCCCGCCGTCATCCACCCAGGCTTCTGTATCCGTCATCAGTTCAAAGGTATCCAGGGCAAGCTGATAAAATCCGTCATTGACACACCGCTCCACCAGCCTGGCCGCCTCCTCGTAAGCCTGGCCGATTCCGTCAGGGTCCTCGTATTCGTAAGCCCAGTCACTGTCCCAGCAGCCAGAGGAGTAATCCTCATAGCCCTCCGCGTGAAAAGTCACTTCCTCCTCCTGGATCCGGGCAAATTCCTTCCTCAGCCTGGCATACTCCTGCTTCACCTCTGCCTGGTCCTGATCCCTGGCCATCTGGACAGCGTTCTTACTGCTGTCTTTATCCATATGGATCTGTTTCACCTGATCCATAATCTCCAGGAATTCCTTCCGGCTCTCCTCCGGAACTTTTCTGGCAAGACTGTGAAAAGCAGTCTGTAATTCCTCCCTGGTCATCTCCCCGGATCTTATATCCACTGCCTCTGTAAATTCTCTCAGATTCATCGGTTGTACCTCGTATTTTTATATGATTTTTGTATTGATTTTGGCGCTTGCGGATAGCATCTGGACAAATAGCGTTTCTGTTCTGTCAGTATCACACAGAAAAAATAGGACTTTTAAATCAGCCCTCGAAGTGCTATAATCGTCCATGGATTTTATCACATACCTTCACGAAACGAGGACATATGATGACAGGACTTGGAACTCTCATCAACACCGGGGGCATCCTGGCCGGAGGGCTGGCGGGACTGGTGTTTGGAAAATTTATGACTGCCCGGTATCAGGACACCCTGACTTCGGCCTGCGGACTCTGCGTCATCTTCATCGGAATCGCCGGAACCATAGAAAAGATGATGACGATCACCGACGGAGTTTTAAGCAGCAGCGGAACCATGATGGTGATCGGCAGTTTTACCGCCGGCTCTCTGCTGGGAGAATTTCTCAACATCGAACATCACCTGGAGTCTTTCGGAAACTGGCTGAAAGCCAGGACCGGGAACAGCGGCGATGCGAAGTTTGTGGAGGGCTTTGTCACCGCCTCCCTCACGGTCTGTATCGGCGCCATGGCCGTGGTGGGCTCTATTCAGGACGGCATATCGGGAGACTACTCCATTCTCGCCGCCAAGGCGGTGCTGGATTTCATCATCATTCTGGTTATGACCGCCTCCATGGGCAAAGGCTGCCTCTTCTCCGCCGTTCCCGTGGCTTTATTTCAGGGGCTGGTCACAATCCTGGCCCGTGTCATCGCGCCCCTCATGACCCCGGCCGCCTTAGACAACCTGTCCCTCACCGGCTCCATGCTGATCTTCTGTGTAGGTGTCAACCTGATCTGGGGAAAGAAGATCAAGGTGGCCAACATGCTGCCCACTCTGATCGTGGCTGTGGCGTGGGCCGCGTTTTAGATTCCAAACA
>CAJUJV010000060.1:16365-20925 GCA_910586845.1 uncultured Hungatella sp. | reverse complement strand
CTCTGTCACGGAAACACCGAAAGGACAGCGGCTCTCGCAGCCTCTGCACTTCACACAGTCCTCCCCCTTCTTTGACAGCCCTTCATAATGGGCCCGCAGGGTGGCGGGAATGGTATCCTGAAGCCGGGCCAGATCGTAAAGCTTGTTGACCATGGCAATATCGATTCCCGCCGGACAGGGGGCGCAGTGGCCGCAGTAGGTACACTGGCCGGAATAGGCGTGTCTTGGAGCCCGGGCCAGAACGCTGGCATAGTCCTTCTCCTCCTCCCCGGCGATCTCATAGGCCACCGCCGCATCCACATGCTCCGGCGTGTCGCAGCCTACCATGACGCTGGCCACTGCCGGTCTGGTCAGGGCATAATGAAGACACTGGATGGGCGTCAGGGCCACACCGAAAGGTGATGTCTCCGCCCGAAACAGCCGTCCGCCCTCATAGCCTTTCATCACCGTGATGCCCACTCCCTGCTGTTCACAGATCTGATACAGCCTGGCTCTCTCCGGGGCGATGCCTCCTATGTCCTCGCTGTATTCTTCCTTAAAATACTCGTCCAGGTCCTCGCTGGCAGGAAGCATGTCAAAAGCCGGATTGACAGAAAAAAGGATCATCTCCACCACGCCGCTCTCCGCCGCCAGCCGGGCTACGTCCGGGTTGTGGGTGCTCATGCCGATATGACGGATTCTTCCTTTCTCCTTGAGACCCTTCACATACTCCAGAAATTCTCCTTCCATGATCCTGGCAAACTCCGCCTTCTCATCCACAAAATGAATCATTCCCAGATCTATATAGTCTGTCCGCATCCTGGCGAGAAGATCTTCAAAGGCCTCTTCCACCTTCTTTAAATCTCTGGTCCTCACATACTGGCCGTTCTGCCAGGTAGAACCGATGTGGCCCTGGATAATCCACCGCTCCCTCTGCCCCTCTATGGCTGCCCCGATGTTGGATCGTACATTGGGCTCTGACATCCAGCAGTCCAGAATATTGATCCCTGCCTGGGCGCAGCGGTCAATCACAGCCTTTACCTCCTCTGTGTTGTGCCGCTCCAGCCACTCTCCCCCCAGACCGATCTCGCTGACTTTTAATCCTGTCTTTCCAAGCTCTCTGTATCTCATATCCTTCTCCTTTCATCTCTTTGCCTGTTTTTCAAGGCATCTTGGTACACCCTTGGGTGTTTCTCTCACGATTTCTTCTTCCGATAAAAGGCACAGCTTTTGGTGCCGTCCATCCGATTATAGGAAGCCGTTTTTACTTCCTATAATATCCAAAACAGATCATGGTCCAAAGGCCTGGAATAACCGCATATCCGGCATTTACCTGTCCATGATTGATCAGAACATATCCACCGCCTGTAAATGTCAAAATCAAAAAAATGATTCCCATAACCAATGCTGCTTTTTTCATAATCATGTCCTCTGGCAATGATACCGCAAGTTGTTTTCTCGTTTCCTTTGCTCTTCCAGCAGAAACTCCCTGGCCTCTCGAAACCACTGATCTTCCGGGTTTACAGCCAGAAGATAACTGACCTTTCCCAGAAGAGAGGCCAGATAAGCTTCCGCCTGAATCGGTTCTCTCCCTGCCTGGCCTTCCGCTGTCCGATTTTCCTCTCCCCACCTGGCTGCTCTCCGATTTTCTTTCTGTGTTCCCCCTGTCAATGTCTCTTCTCCATACCCAATTCCTGCCAGATGGGCCTCCACTCCGTAAGTCCTGCAGTAGTGGATCTCCTGCCTCAGCTTCCTCCTGTAATCTCTTGGAAGCTGAATCTTCTCATTGACCACGATCCCTGTCACCTTCTGCTGACAGCCATTGGTACATACTCTGGTCTTCTCCCTGTTTATCTCCAGGCCGTATGCCTTGAGAAAACCTTCCGTCTTTCCCATGACCGGAGCCGGATCAAAATCACCGGAAAATGTCAGGTCGTCGCTGTAGCGGGTATATGTAATCTCCCTCTGGCCGCACCAGTCAGTCATATGCTCGTCAAAAGGCCTCATGACCAGATTGGAAACAGCCGGAGACGCAGGGCTGCCCTGGGGAAGCCGCTCCCGAAAACAGCACAGGCAGGTGAGCATGGTTCCCACAGAAGTGGGAAAATAGCTGCCCGGGAAGGCGTGGTGGAGTACCATGGGAAAGGTGATGTTTCCGAAAAAATCCCGGATATCCATTTTCAGGATAACCCTCTTTCCCCTGTGGGCAGCCGCGTTGCCTATGGGCGATCCTCCCTTTTTGTAGGCCGATGCGGCCGGGGAGGGGGAAAATCCCTCCAGAACGTGGTGGAGAATATTTCTCTGAACCTTTTTAAGAAGACTGTCCGGGACATCGAGAGTCCGGTATCCTCCTCTTTTCTTCGGGATCCGGACCTGGTGATAATGAGCTTCCGGGTGATTGCTGATCGCGAAAAGACATGCCAGAATCTTCTCCTCCGGCCAGTCTGTGTCCCCCAGCAGGCGAAAAGATAACAGCATGTCTCTGATCTGCTCCTGATCACAATATTTCCACAGTCCCCTGTAATCCCACATGTCGCCTCTCCCATATTACAATCTTAATACTTACCATAAAGGGCAGCCGGCAGCACTTTATTCTGATACCGTAAGCAGCGCAGGGGTACAGAAGGCCGCCGCAGGCGGCCAGGCTCACGAAGTGGGCCCGTACCTTGGAGCGGATTACGGACTGATCCTCAACTTTACACTCCAGACGGCGACTCGCCGTCCGTCCGGCAGTAACAGCCAATGGGCTGCGTAACACCGGTTTCGCTGCTGCCCCATCAGGCTGCCCTTTCTATAGATTCTAGCACAGGAGGGAAAAATTGTCCAACGTATTCAACGTTCTAACCTATTTTCGATTCTCTTTTCTCAGATTTTGAAAAGTTCATTGATAAATGAATCTCGACATAATTTCTTTCCGCCGCAGTGCGATCCCCGCAGAGCGTTTTGCTTTATAGGATGCACTCTCCTATAGAAATCAAGTAGGGAAGATTTTCTCCCTACTCGTCGTGCCGGGGCGGGGCCGCTTTAGCGGCCATATTTCCTCTCCGCCCCGTGTACATAAAAAAATGACCGCCAGGTTAACGGCAGTCATTGAAAGTGTATTCAAAATATTTAATCCCAGCGGCCTGACTCCTGTATCTTAAGCTGACCACCCTGACAGACCGGGCAGGTGATGGGAGAGTCATCGGCAAAAATTTCAGCCTCCCCGCCGCAAACAGGGCATGTTCCCACATACGTCTGATCCTTTTCGATCAGCCGAAGCACAGGCACTGCCACCACATCCCGACACTGTCCACAGATTGCTGTCCGGTAGTCAAAATGGAAGAGAGGAAGCCATCCTCCTGCTGCCCCGGCCGCAATTTCCCTCTGGATATCCTCAGAAAACACCTCCATAACCCGTCCCAAAGTGCCATGCCTCATGCCATGGCCGGTACAGATCTGCCATGTCTTGTGGCAGGATGGACATGTCAGTTGTCTGATCATCCCCATAATCGTCTCAACTCCTCCTATGCGCCTAACAAGCTGAGCACGGTATTCGGCACCTGATTGGCCTGTGCCAGCATAGACTGACCGCTCTGAAGCAGAATCTGGTTGCGGACATGCTCTGTGATGGCAAATGCCATATCCACATCCCGGATGCGCGACTCGGACGCCGTCAGGTTCTCCACTGTGTTGCTCAAATTGGCAAAGGTGTGCTCCAGACGGTTCTGAATCGCTCCGTAATGGCTCCTCATCTCACTGACCAGATCGATGGCACTGTCGATGTCCCCCACTCCGTTGTTGGCATCCTCTAATGTAAGGATGTCTGTGTCAGAAAGTCCCAGGCCCATCGCATCCAGACGGAACAGATTGACCTCAATCATCTGGTTATAACCTCCTGTGGACAGGGAAAGCTTCCCCGCAGCCCCCACCCTCCAATTTTTTACATAAAATGCCCCGTCCTGTCCCACCGTACTTCCGATGACGGAGCTGCCTCCTGCCGCCAGGCTGCCTGCAATAATGGAACCGGCGCCTCCCTTGGAGGCCACAGAAAGCTGGCGGACAAAAGTCACCAATTCCGGGGATGGATTGTCAAACAAGGCTTCCAGAGAAGAGGAAGACGTTATCTTTCCGCCGGTTTTAGCGCTCAGCGTATCGTACAGGGACCTGCCGTTCTTGAGATCTGCAAAAACAGCATCCAGCCCCCGGGCGATGGCCTCGCCGGTAACAGGCCCTGTCCCCCCTGCCGCCAGATAACCGACATACGCCGCCGCCAGATAGCCGTGGCCGTAGGGACGCCCTTTTACATCATAAGCTTTCAGATAATCGGCAATGGCTCTATCTCCGGATGCATCCGTCTCGCTTGTCAGTCCATCGGCAATCTGCTGTAGCTTGGTGTTCCATCCGGTGGGAAATCCTCCGCCAGCCAGCTGTGCCGTGCCCTCTACAAACCACTCCGGATACTTTTCATGGCCGTCTCTCCCAAACATGCCGTCTGTCAGCGTATACTGCATGACCGAGTGCATCAGCTCATGGGCGATCGTAGATTTTAAGGCCGGCTCATCGGGACTTCCGCTCTGTATAGATGCATCGGAGAAATCA
>CAJUJV010000060.1:12499-16304 GCA_910586845.1 uncultured Hungatella sp. | reverse complement strand
GCATCTACCGTGATCTGCATGTTAAAGGGCTTGCCCTGAGGATAGAAAGACGCCTTGGCATAAGCCATCATGCCGCTGGGACCGTCCACATACTCGATGCAGAGCTCCATCTCGATCTTATCCTGTCCAACCTCATTTTTTAAGGTCGGAAATGCATCTAAGATCTGGGTCACCGCATTGGGGAAATATTCGGTGGCAATCTTCTCAGCCAGCTGCTCATAGCCGACACTCTGAGACGTCCGCTGTGAGGCACGGCCAATGCTGCCCGAATAATTGACGCTGACACTTCCGTCCGACAGATCCAGAGTACAGCCGTAAAAAGAAGTCAGGGTCGTGTTCCTCTTCGTTCCCCCGTTGGTAAAGAGGGGCACGCCGCTGAACGTGGTAGATTCACCGATACGGGTGATCTCCTCCTTCAGCTGCTCCATCTCTGAATTCATCATGGAACGCTGCAGCTCGGTATAAGTCCCGTTGGCTGCCTGAACCGCCATCCCTTTCATACGGTTCAGCATGGAATGAACCTCTGTCAAAGCTCCCTCCACCGTCTGCACCAAAGAAATACCGTCCTGTGTATTTTTCTTTCCCTGGTTCATCGCCGTAATCTGTGCCCGCATCTCCTCGGAGATGGCAAGACCTGCCGCATCATCCCCAGCCCGGTTAATCCGATAGCCCGAGCTGAGCTTCTCCAGATTTTTGGCCATTGTCTGGTTTGTCGTCGTGATAATCCTCTGAGAGTTTACCGCGGAAATATTGTGCTGAATCCTCATGCCCTGTCACCTCTGCCTGCTGTTCAAACGAACCCCTCATTTCTTCATATTATAAAATATCGTCGCATTTTCTTATTTCTTTATGCAAATCTAACAATTATTTTTTTAATCCCACATGAATATCCAGAATTATTTTGCTCGTTTATGGTCTCCCGCTGCATAGTAAGCTCAATTATTCGCTCCCTTAGAGAATGCGTATGTCCAAAATGGCCTGAGCGGTCTGCTGAATTAACTATCAGCCGAGCTCCATGAGACGGTTATCAAGAATAGGCTTTCCAGAAATCACATTGGATAGTGACCAGGGGAAAACCGCGATCAAATCCCATACGGTCATAGCATTTGCGGATGCTTTAAAACGGAAAGATGGCATCTCTTCTTTGGCGAGAAGATACTAGCCCTTTAATTCAATTCCAATCAGGGGTTGTTCTCCTTCATTACGTTCAAGGCGCACATCCGGAAAACTCTCTGCGTACCTTCTAACTTCACAATCTATCCACTTTCCATTTGGGTCCCAAATAGCTCTCGTTACGTTTAGTGTTGCGACTGTTTGATCTTCAATAGCTCCGCCGAGTAGCGTATTCATCGCAAAAAGATCGGTTGCAGATAACCCTTCAATGTTGATTGGGGACATGAAATGCATTGGTACAGCGCGAAGGGCTTTGACGATGCCTTCACGCAATTCAGTTCTTTCATCATCTTGCGGCAGTTCATATCGTTCAACACTTCCCATTACTCCGCCTCCTCAAATACAAATGTGCCATTTCGTTTAAAGCTGTCATACGCTTCGTCCAAACGCCCCTTCGCCAAGCCAACAAAGGTATCATCTATTTCGGAAGCACAAGCGTGGCGCCCCAGCAAAACAGATGCAACAGATGCAGATGCCAATCCGCCAAATGGCTCCCAAACAACATTTCCCTCACAGGTTGCCGCAGCTATCTGAGTAAGCATCAAATCTAATGGTTTTTGGTTTAAATGGGCGGCGGATTGCTTGGTGGGTTTGTAGGTCCGAGGCGCACTGCGTTCCATAGTTCCTCGCAAACGCTCTGAGTCTGCCAGAGGCGGTCTGCTCCAGACATTTGTAATCCCATTTCTGTGATTCCAGACAGCCCGCATACGATCCCATTCCTCGCTTGTGACGGGTTTTGTGCCGTCCAAAGAGAAATACGGTCGATTTGTAGGCTTGCCAAACACCGTACAGTAATCTGCCATTTTCCTGACAGCCTCGCCAGGAGGCCAATACCACAGCCAATCTGCTGTCAGATATTTCCTTGTAGCGGCATTCTTGACTTCGCAAGCCTCGTTTGCTTTGCATAATGGTAAGCCGCTTCGTTGCCACTCTGCCCGCAGCCATTCTTTAACCGCAAGAGTTTGCCCATCCCCTGTATCGAGAAAAAGCTTCCTGCGATATAATGCGGAAACTTCTGTCACCACAGGCAATTGTCGTATTGTTTTTCCGTTAACATTGCCTGCTATGTGGGCCAATCCTTTATCCCAAATAGCAAGTTGGACATATTCCCAGCCTGTCGCAAGCAACAAAGGATGCACCGTTGCCCAGCCAACTTCTGTGTTCCAGAACCAGAGGCTGGTAGACGGTTTTGCTGCTTTTGCCCACTCTAAAACATGGGGCTGATACCAATCCACCAGGCCGGTAGAATCAGCAGTATCTCCTCGAAATCCACGAACGCCATAGGCACCATCAGAGATAATTAAATCGGGAGCTGGCCATTCCGAATATATTTCAGATACATTTCCATGATGTAGGTCATATAATTCGTTTGTAAAATCTGTTCCCATCCTCTTGCCCTCCTCTATGTAAGCGGAAATCAGGCAACATCCTTAAATTCGTTTTCTTTACTATACCACAGAGTCTGCCAGAATTCCAGCCCTAATGTGACACAAGAACATAGGGGGAGGCTTGCCGGCGCAGCAATCCTCCCCCTATGTTTATGCACTCGCACTGCTGCATTTGCCCAGGTTTTAACCGGTTATTCGTTACTCATTTCGCTCTTGATGATTTCCTCCCCACGACTCGCAATGCTGTTCATGGCTCTTACCCACGCCTGCTGCGAATGGCGCTTTAAATCCCCGGTCACGCCCTTCCAGTCCGTTCCTTGTGTTTCTCTCTTCTAAAATGATCTTCACTCTTGACCACAGGCTTTATATCAAGATCATTATCCAGATTAAAATCATAAGTCATTGATCCATTTTTTCAGGATCTTCCATCATACAGACAATAAGCCCATTATCAGTCGTATTCCCATAACTGACAGTGAGCTTATGCAGACAGTCTTATCAAAGATATTTTCACACTTTTGGCTCCGGCAAATCTCCGGGCCGATTTCACCGCTTCTCCACGGTCATCAAAATCCGGTACCACTGAGTCCGCTCCGGCGACATCATCCGGCAGCTGAGTCCCTTCTCTTCTGCCATCTCATTTGCCCGGGAGAAGGTTTTCCGGGCAAACCCCGGCTCCATGTTTTCCCACACCTCAAAATGCATGGGAATCACCATCTGAGCCTGACTTTTCTCCATAAATTCATACCAGTCCCCGGCTACCTTCTCCACGTCCCTCTCATTGGTGATCTTGTTCCGAAGGGCGATGTTGGGCCTCAGGGTCCTCAGACGCTGGGCCATGCCGTCGTCCAGCCCGCCTATGAAGGCGATCCGAAAACCGTTATCCTGAGTGATCAGAAAGTTCATGTTAAACAGTCCGCCCAGAGTATGGAGCCTGGAAAGTTTCTCCTGCCCCGAGATCACGTCTCCCTCGGCCATGCTCTGCCGCCAGGTGAACTTCTGAGGCTTGTGGGTGCCGTGAAATGTCTCCAGCTTAAAACCGTCAAAATAGTAGGTTCCGTCATAATCTACGGCATACAGAGAAGTCAGTTCCATGTCCTGGCACACCTGGGCGATCTCCGCCGCCACGCCGCTGTGACAGATGACCGTTGGGTGGAATTTCATGATCACTTCCTCCAGGTTGGCCATGTGGTCCCCGTGGGTGTGGTTCAGGATCAAATAGTCGCAGCCCTCCAGATCGTCGG
>CAJUJV010000060.1:0-12489 GCA_910586845.1 uncultured Hungatella sp. | reverse complement strand
TGGTAAATCCCCTCAGCCGAAACAGATCCCCTATGGGGTCTTTTGGATTTTCCGGATAATCATAGCAGGGGTCCGTGACAATGGTCCTGCCGTTTGGCAGCCTGATTTCAAAGCACTGGCAATTGATCCAGCGCAGGCCGCAGCTCTCGCTCCGCAATGTAAGTTCTCCCACAATCATCCTTCCTCTCTCCGCCTTTTTCCGGCGGCAGAATTTTCGATATTGACAGATATCTGCCGGCTTTGAAGCTCCCGGCCTGCTGCCCCTGATACCACATACAACAGTCCCAGAGACAGAATACAGATCCCGGCCCCCAGATAAAACACCGGACGGAAACTGCCTGTAAAATCATAGACATAGGGGAACAGGACCCCGGCGAAAGCCAGCAGAAAAGAATTGACGGTCTGCCCGTTTCTCACCCTGGCTCCGTAATGTTCCTTCCCGTACATGGCCAGAAATACCTGGGACGGGGCCGTGGTTCCCATGGCGTACACGGTTCCGTAGAAAAATGCCCCTGCCTTCATCAAAAGCAGACTGTCTGCCCCGAAGAGAAAGGCTGCCTGGGACAATCCCAGCACCAGAATCAGCAGCCCTGCTGCCCGGTAGATCCCCATCTTGTCCGCCAGAACGCCTAATCCCAATTTTCCCGTAATATTTCCCACCATGGAAATGCTGGTGAGCACTGCCCCGGTTCCCAGAGAATACCCTACAGTCTGGGCGAAAACCGGCAGCTGATTGTTAAACTGGGTGTAGGTGTTTGGGATAAACAGGGCCATGACAGCCACCCAGTATGCCCACTCCGGCACATTTCCCCTTGCGCCGGCAGAACCGGCCTTTTCCCTTCTGTCCAGAGTCGGCTCCGTCTCCCTGCCATAGGGGCGAAGACCGGCTTTCTCCGGCTCTGCCACCAGAATGAGACACCCCAAAAACGCCATGGCGAAAGCCAGAGTTCCGGTGATCGCCGAAGCCAAACGCCAGCCCAGACTCTCGATGAGCCAGGAACAGACCGGGCTGAAGCAGGCTCCCACCAGGCCGGAGGCGGACATGCTGATCCCCACCACCAGCCCTCTTTTGGAGGCAAACCAGTTGTTGAGCACCATAGGCACCACAGTGGTGCAGCAGCTGATTCCCAGCCCTGCCAGCACCGCTGCCCCGTACCACTGCCACAGATGATGAAAACCTGCCATCATCACAAAGGAGCTTCCCCCCAGAAATCCCAGAACTCCCATAACTACCCTGGGATTTTTCCGGAAAAACAGCTGGCTGGTGATCCCCACCGTGGCCGCCATGACCACCTGGCGGATAGTGTAGTAGACAGACAGATCTCCTGCCCGAAACCCCAGGTCCGTGCGGATCGCCGCGAAAAGCACTCCCGCCGAGTTCACCAGCAGGCCGATGATCCCTCCCTGGATCAGAACCGTACAGCCCAGGATCAGCCATGCCCGGTGAAATCCCCTGTCTCCCGTTTTGGGGGAAAGGGATCGGCTGTTGTCTTTTTTCCCCAACAGGATCACCAGTCCTTCACCGCCCCGTCAAAGGCCCGCCTGGCCGAGTTGCTGCCTCGCTCCGCCGCAGGATACAATTCCTGGGCATTGTCCGCCAGCTCCACGCCGATACCGGGGGCATTGGGGATCACCATACAGCCGTTTTCAAACCGCAGAGGCTCTTTCACCATGGCGTCCTCGGCGCCGTTGAGGCAAAAGCCGGGCAGCTCCTGGATCCCCAGGTTGGGAATGGAAGCGCAAAGCTGGAGACAGGCGGCAGTGGACACCGGCCCCAGAGGGTTGTGAGGAATCACCAGCACATCGTGAGCCTCAGCCAGGGCGCAGATCTTCTTGCTGGTGGTGATTCCGCCCACGGCGCACACATCAGGCCGGATATACTGGCAGACCCTGCGCTCCATGGCCATCTCAAATTCCTTCAGATTGATAAATCGCTCCCCGGTGGCAATGGGAACCGCCACTTTGGCCGCCACCTCTGCCATGGAATCCATGTTGTCCGGCGTGAGCGGGTCTTCAAATACCATAGGACGGTACTGTTCCACGGCCCGGCCAAAGGACACGGCCTCCGGCAATGTCATGCCTCTGTGGGCTTCCAGGACAAAATCAAAATCCCAGCCCACAGCCTCCCGGCAGATACGCACCTTCTCCAGCTCCTCCTCCACACGGCCGCAGAAAAATTCGTCACGCCCCTCATTGCGGCTCTGGGCAGGACCGTTGACAAAAATCTTGGCAGCAGTGAATCCCTGGTCCTTCAGGGCACGGTAGCAGCGGGTCAGGGTCTCTGTGTCCGTGGCCTTCTCCATGACCGAGGCGTAGACACGGACCTTCTCCCTGGTCCTGCCTCCCAGCAGCTCATAGACCGGCACCCCCAGGGCCTTTCCCTTGATGTCCCACAGGGCGATGTCAATGGCCGAGATGGCGCTCATGATGACAGAACCTCTGAAATATACGGAGCGGTAAAAATTCTGGTTCAGGTCCTCGATACGGAAAGGATCTTTTCCTATGAGATAAGGGATAAATTTTTCAATGGCAGCGGCGGTGGCTCCCAGATATCCCCAGTTTCCCGCCTCACCCAGACCTACGATCCCCTCGTCGGTGCAGACATGGACAAACAGGTAATGCTTGGCATAGATCAGTTTTACATCAGTAATCTTCATACAAAATCCTCCTGCTGTTTTTATATGTTGGCGGGTCCCAAAGTCATGTATCGCCATGGGAGCATGCCATACATGACCTTTTGACCCTGGGCTTCTGACTTTCTACTCCGATACCCACGAATTGCTACGCGCTTTGCGCTCCCGCAATTCTAAAAACATTCAAAATCCGCCCTGACGGGCTCCTTTTTCATGTTTTTGGCGGGTCCCAAGGTCATGTATCGCCATGCAAGCATGTCATACATGACCTTTTGACCCTGGTATCTCAAAAGGCAGGAAACACGGTCATGGTGTAAAATATGTACACCAGAGGCAGGAACAGGGAAATGACTCCGCCTGCCTTGAGAATGGCTTTTAAATCGTAGCCGGCGTCGCCCATGCACATGGCGACCGCCGGGGTGGCCATGGGAGTCAGGAAAGCGGTCAGGCTTCCCGCCTGCACCAACATCACCAGGCCGATGGGGTTGGCTCCCAGGGCTTTACAGGTCAAAAGGCAGATGGGCACAAACACGGCTGTCACAGAACGGTTCAGCATAAACTGGGTGATGGCGAAAGGAATGATAAAGAACAGAGCTCCCAGAACATAATTGTTGTGGGTGCCGCCTACAGCTCCTGCCAGAGCGTTTCCGATCAGTTCTCCTGCCCCTGTGTTGGTCAGGCCGGAACCCAGGGCCAGAGCGCCTACAAAGAGCATAAGCATATCCCAGGGAATATCCCGCAGCACGTTTTTCTGATCCACTACCCTAAAGAGCACCATCAGCATGCTTCCCGCCATGGCGATGAATCAGGACTCCATCTTAAGCTGGGCGGAGAAGATCAGGGCGATCATGGTGACAAAGAAAATGGCGATTCCCATTTTGTCCACAAAAGGAGACAGCTTCTCCTTCGCCTTCTGCTCCCTGCTGGTCATCTTGATGGGGAGAATGGGGTTCTCCGGGCAGGACTTGGGGCCGATGAGCAGAGCCCAAAGGATCACCACCACCATCACGGGCCACCGTCCGGCCAGGAAATACATGGGGTTAAAAGCGCCCTCAAAACCATAGGTCTCCATAAATCCCGTAAACTGCCCCGCCTGCTGGATTGCCGTGGGAAGAGGCAGGATTCCGCAGCAGGCCACGCACACCACCATCATGGGGAACATTACCCTGGAGCGGCTGTTGCCGGTGCTGTCACACAGGGCTACCAGAAGGGGGCTGACAATGGCGTAGACCACCATGGGGCTGGCGATAAAATTGGTCAGCAGCGCTGCCAGAAGCAGATATCCTAAGTAGGCCATGCGAAAGGAGCCGCCGGTCAGTTTCATCAGGCCCTTACACATGCTGTCCACAAGAGACGTCCTCTGGAAACCGGCCGCCACCACAAACATGGTGGCCATGAGAATGGTGTTTACATTGGAAAATCCCGACAGGGCGTCGCCGGAGCTGATACAGCCTGTTGCGTACAGGGCCGTCATGGAGACCATGGCCGTAACCCACATGGGGATCTTGTTGAGGATAAAGCTGGCCAGTGTGGCGATAAAAATAACAAGGCATATCATCAGTTGGGTATTCATTTCTTTCTTCCTTTCTTGTTTTTTCTTGCCCCTACTATACCCTGAAACGCCTGATCCTGTCGCTGCTTATATTCACCTGTTTTGGCCCCTTTAAGGTTCCCTCCTTCCCCTTTTAGCTGAAAATCCCAAAGATTTCCCTTACACGGACCCGAATATTTTCCCTGTGAAAAAAGGTGGGTTTTAAAGGACTTTTTCGCTGTTTCATCCGAAACTCACTTCTTTTTTGTAAATTCTTTGTGAAAATACCCGAACAAACCACATTGACACGCCGAAGTTTTTTAGATATTATGTGGGAAAAGATCGGGACATCCAAAGATTCCGCCTGTGAGAATATTTGGTTTTGGAGAAAAGAGGTTTTTTATGAACGAAGCATATTTTCAGCTGCAATGGCCCTCAGAGGGCCTGGCTCTGTCGGGATTCGCCCACCAGGTCATGAATTACCGGTATCACTGGCATCAGAACGAATACGAGCTGAGCATTCTCCTGGGCGGCAGCCAGGAATTCTGTCTGGACCGGCAGTCCTATTTTCTGGAGGAAGACGACGTGATTCTCATCGGCCCCGGAACCGGCCACGCTTCCTTTGGACGGCAGGCAGACACCTGCGCCCTTGTGTTCCATATCTCCCAGGAGGCCTTTAAGCCATTTGCCAGAAAGGGCTGCGCCTTTCAGTTTCCCCACTCCCCCTCCGGGGCGGAGACCAGAGAGGCCCCCCGGTACTGCCGGATCCGCTTTTACGCCGCCCAGATCTGTGAGGCCGCCCTGTCCCACGGCCCCTTTTCCGACCTGACCGCCAGGGCCAGCGCCCAGCTGCTCCTGGCCACCATGTGTACCATGTTTGATCACCAGACTGTCCGTGCCGTCACGGAGCAGGACAAGGAACCCATGGAAGCCATGCGGGGCCTGATCACCTACATGGAGCAGCACTATCGGGAAAAGATCACCTTGGACGAGCTGGCCGCTTACTCCGGATACAACCGGACTTACATCTCCACCCTGTTCAAAAATACCATCGGGGTCAATTTCTACGAGTACCTGACCCGGCTCCGCCTCCAGCAGGCGATCCAGGACCTGACTGTGACCTCGAAAAACCTGACGGACATCGCCCTGGACAACGGGTTCCCTGATCTGAAATCCTTCAACGCCCGTTTTAAGGAAGTGCTTCACCGCTCGCCCTCCCAGTACCGGTCCATCCTCTCCCCGGATCAGATCGTCACCTCAGGCAAGCGCCGCCTCATCTCGGAAGATCACCCTCTTCTGACCCGGAAGTTAGCCGAATACCTGCGGCTTCCCTCCACAAAAACCTCCCCGTGATCCCCAGGGTGATCGCCTCTGTCACCGGCGCTGCCAGTCACATCCCCCGTCATCTGATCGTTGACATCATGGGAAATTCGATTTAGAATATAGTCAACGAAAGGGTAATGAAGCGGGTTTTACATCTGATAGACCATTTGGAAAAGGAGGTGTTATCATGGCTACATCCAGTATTTTCGCAAAAGTCCGTATTGACAATCCAAAGCAGGCAGAGGCCTTTATCGACGCGCTGGCGGCATCAGAGAATAAGCCTAAGAGAAAGCCGTCCACGCCAGTGAAACCACCCTTAACCGATTACGATGCAATCAGACGGCTGATGGCGAAGGGAGACACAGACCAATGAGATCATTCGAAACCGTGAATATTCTGGATATGATTGGGGCAATCGGAGAAGTGAATTTGAAACTATGTCTTTCCCACTTTTCCTGCCCCATCAATCCGGAAATTGAGAATTTTATACTAAATAACGCTATAGAATTCGCGAAGAAAAAATTATCTGTTACATATTTTGCTGTAAATGAATCTGGTAAAATCGTGGCAGTTTTTACACTTGCCCACAAAGCGATTGAGATCGGAAACGCGAATTTATCCAACTCTAAACGGAAGAAAATAAACAGGTACGCAATACTGGACTCGGAAACGGGAAGTTATACCGTATCTGCCTTTCTTATCGCGCAATTCGGAAAAAATTATGCTGTGAACGAAGGAAAAGATATCAGCGGAAATGAATTGATGGATCTGACATTTGAAATTCTGGAGAAAGTTCAGCAGCATATCGGCGGCGGGATTGTATTTCTGGAATGTGAGAACAAGGCGAAACTGTTAGATTTCTATCAAAGTGAAAAAAATGGATTCATGCCATTTAACGAGAGATATTCGGTAAATGACAAAATAAAATATATCCAGCTGTTCAACTTCTTCTAGCAGCCCAAGAACTGTATAATCTGTTTGTCTGTCCCCACACCCCACAGTTTCTGTCTCTTTATACCCTTACCGGCTCCAAAGTTTGGTAACCCCCTTTTCCCTCCACAAAAACCTCCCCGTAATCCCCAGGGTAACCGCCTCTGTCACCGGCGCTGCCAGCCACACCCCCATGATCCCGAAAAGAGACGGCAGCAGGAAGATACAGACAAGAAGGATCACCAGCCCTCTGGAAAAAGAGATCACCGCCGACTCAAACGCCCTTCCCGTGGCCGTAAAATAAAAGGACGTGACCGAATTGATCCCGGAGAAGAAAAAAGACACCATAAAGATCACCATGCCTTCCCCCACCATGACCCGGACATTTTCATTTGGCACAAACAGTCCGCCGTACCAGTTTTTCAGGCCTGCCATGACCAGAAACACCACTGTCCCCGCCGCCAGCACATACCCGTTGGTCTTCCCTCTGACGTGGGCCGCCAGCTCTTTCTCCCTGGCCCCCCAGCAGAAGCTGATGAGGGGACTGGCCCCCTGTCCGAAACCAACAACGACCATGGAAAACAGGTAGGACACATAGCCCACGATGGTAAAGGCCGTGACCCCGTCAGCCCCGAATCTTCTCATGATCACCAGATTGTAGGCGAACATGGCGATTCCCGTGGACATCTCCCCGATAAACTCCGAGCTGCCGTTTAGCATTCCTCTGACAAAAATCTCCCGGGAAAACCGGAATCTTCCGGGACGATACATCCTGGCTTTTCTCTCAAAATAATACCACAGCCAGCCCAGGGACACCAGAGCGGAAATCAGGGAAGCCACGGCAATCCCCATAGCCCCCATGGACAGGCAGCCTGCCAGAACATAGTCCAGGACCACATTGAGCACAGCGTTTGCCATTGTCACCTTCATGTAAAACGACGGATTCCCGTCCCCTCTGATAAACATTCCCAGAGAAGAATTTACCACCATCACCGGAAGCTCCAGCAGCATGACCCGGTAATACTCCCGAAAACAGGCCGCCACCTGGCCTTTTGCCCCCAGAAACGAAAGCATGGGCCCAAAGCAGAACAGAAATCCGACGCTGATCGCCACGGAGAACACTGCCGTGGTGGCCACGGTCTGGCGAAACACCTGATTACAGGCAGCTCTGTCCCCGGAGCCCAGGGCCATCTGCGCCATGGCAATCCCTCCCACAGACACCATCAGCCCGATCCCCAGGTACAGATAGATCACCGGCAGCCCCAAATTCACCGCGGCGATCCCCTCCTTCCCCACATAATTTCCCATGAAAAAACCGTCGGCCACCGTGATAAACGCCGTCAGGGCCATGGAAATGATGGCGGGAACGGAAAACTCCAGGATCTTTCCCCCCACGTTCTGTCTGATCTCCTCTACATTCATAAAAAATCCCTCCTTATATGGAATCGTACTCTCGGACCCACGCCCGATGTCCACCCCATTATAAGGAAGGATTCAAATATAAACTTCTGAAATCTTGCCCTTTGGGGGCCAGTCTGGAGATATCCCATAGATCAATTGTTTGCCAGCCCCGTTTACCACACTCATTTCTTCATTTACAATATATTGACATTGTAAATAATTTAGGATATGATTTATCAAAACAGTAGAAAGAAGGTATCCACTCATGGCTACGGTTCAAACCCAAATTCGAATTGATGAAGATCTAAAAAGACAGGCTGCGGATTTATTTAGTCAGCTTGGAATGGACATGTCAAGCGCGGTAAACATATTTTTAAGACAGGCTGTCCTGCGAGGCGGACTCCCTTTTAAAGTGGAACTTCCCCAGCTTAAGCCCGAAGTCCTGGAGGCCATGGAAGAAGCTAAACAGATCAGCAGGGATCCCAATGTAAAATCCTACACCAATATCAGAGAAATGTTTCAGGAGATATTAGAAGATGACTCTGAAAGTTAAATATTCCACCCGTTTTAAAAAAGGATTAAAACTTGCGGTTAAAAGAGGGCTTGACATTTCCCTGCTGGAAAAAATTGTGGAAAAGCTGAAAGCCAAAATTCCTTTGGAGGCAAAATACAAAGACCATCCTCTGAGCGGAAATTACAAAGGCTATAGAGAATGTCATATTCAGCCTGACTGGCTCCTAATCTATCTTATAGAAGATGACATCCTAACTCTGACATTAGTTGACACAGGAACTCATGGGGATTTGTTTAACATGTAGCCCTTAATCTCTGCCAGCCTATAAAATTCATCTCTAACCGATTAACTTTCCACCCTCACTTCACCGGCAGACAAATATCCAGCTCCATGTACCAGGTATCGCTGTCCACCGCATGATAAATGTCAAACAGGCTTCTGCTCTGGTCCAGCTGATAATCGGTTCTGGGGAGCCACACCAGAAAGAGGGTCTGATAGGCCGCGTAAATATATTTGGCATGGCCTTTAAAACCATACACCGCGCACTTTCCCCCCTGTATGACCGTAGTGTTTTCAAGAGGGCAGTCCTCCCCCACGGTCATACAGAGGTCATAGAGACAATTCCCGGCCTCCGTCACCGCCGGGTCGTCGTAGGTTCTCTCCAGAAACAGGGTATTCTCCGCAAGATACTCCCCATATTTCTCCACAAACCGGTTCCACTGAACAGAAAGTCCCTCATAGCTGCCGAACCGCCTCTCATAAATCACCCGAAAATCCGGCACATTCCTGACCATGACCTTCCCACGGCACTCATCAAAAGTCTCCACATGCCAGTTCTCGTGATGGAAAAAAGGGTGTTCCATGGACCGGTCATAGCTTTGCCCACGAAAACTCATGGGAGTCATCTGGTAGCGGAGCCGGAAAGCGGAACTGTAATTGGAAGAACTGTACCCATAGTCCGCTCCGATCTCCGTGATGGGGCGGTCCTTCTCTGTCTTTAAGCGGAAGGCGCTCTGCTCCAGCCGGACCCTTTTGATAAACCCATAGAGACTCTCCCCTGTCTGAGCCTTAAAAAGCCGGGAAAAATAGTATTTGGAAAAATGGCAGTGAGCCGCCACCCTCTCAAGACTTAAATTCTCCTCAAGGTGCTCCAATATGTAGTCAATGGCCCGGTTGACGGCTTCGCTGGTGATCATAGACCCTTGATAAACTCGGTCACGGTCCGGTTAAATTTCTCCGGTTCCTCCCAGAACAGCATGTGGCCGGAATCCTCAAAAAACACGGTCCTGGCTCCGGGAATATTCTCTCCCACCCAGGCGCTGCCGTGCCAGTCGAACACATTGCTGTTTCTGGCCACGCACACCAGAGTGGGCAGATTGATGTGGGGAATAAAATCACGCCAGTCCAGATTGGTGTGATCCCGCATGATCTCAATCCTCACATAAGGCGGACACTTACAGATCTCCTCCACGATAAAATCCGCATCCTCTTTCGTGGGCTCGTGGTACAGGCAGGCCCCTACCAGCCCGGCAGCAGCTCCCTTGGGGTCGTACTTGATATCATAGCAGGTGCGGATAAACATCTCCATGTCATAGCAGCCCTTCTGTCCCCATACCCAATCCGGTCCCGTGTACTGAGCCGGCGACTGGTCCACACACACAAGCCCCGCCAGACGGTGGTTGCCGAACAGCTCGATGTAGCTCCAGAGAATGGAGGCCCCCATGGACCACCCAAGAACCGTCACATGATCCACGTCCAGATAATCCAGCAGGTTCTTAACGTCCATGGCATACCGGGAGATCCGATGGCTGCGCATGACCTTCTCCGACTCCCCATGGCCCCTCATATCCATACAGATCACCTGAAAATGCCTGGACAGCTCCTCCACATTGTGTTTCCAGAACTTGGTGGTGCAGGTCCAGCCCGGGAGCATAAACAGAGGCGCTCCCTGGCCGGATACCTCGTAATAGATCTCCACATTGTCGTTGGTCTTAAATGTTGCCATAAAATATTCCTCCTCGCGGTTGATAGTTATATAATATCACCAAATCCCCGCAGTTACAACGGGCTTCTGCCCATTAACCTCCACAAAATTTCCTTTTATCCATAGTGAAACTCCTTATCAATCAATCCATTTACCTCGGCCAGGGTGATCAAATCCCAGCCGCTGTGCTGCCGGAGATAACAGACACAATTCTCTGCCGGACTTTGGGAAGCGCTTTGATTCATCCCCTTTAAAATCTGTACCAGCTGGTCCATTTTTTCCGGAAGGATCTCATAATGAGAATCAGCCCCTTCCTCCATATCCAGACTGTACTTTACAATAATCCCCTTGGCATCCATAAAAGAACTCAGGAAGAATTTTCTGGTTTCCTCCAATTGATAAATTCTCCGGAATTGTTTCATGGAAGGGTCCCAGCTCATCCTGTCTGAGCCCACACCCTGACGGCAATCATTCCCGCCAACCTTACACACCAGCTCCCCCAGGAAAGGAAATTCTTCCAAGGCATCCTCCAGGGAAACATTGGAAGTCTCTTTCTTTGAAGTCTCTTTTTTGGGGAGGTCTTTCTTCGGGGGCTCTTTCTTCGGTGAAATCTCACCCGCCGGAGTTGGTCTCCCTGCCTGGATCTTTTTGATTTCCTCATAAAGAACTGTCCCGCTGCCCACAATCAGTCCCGCTAAGAGAATCAGCCCGCCATAGATGGGGTAAAGAAAGCTCTGCTCGACCCCGCCGCCGATCATTGGCCTGAGCAAGATTCCCCATACCCCGCCTAAAGGAACTAAAGCCACAAACATTGCCGCCATCGCCGCTAGCACTTTTTTCATCCGTCGCTCTCCTTGTTCTAGATTCTTATTCCATGTTCCGATTATATCATAGCCAATTTTCCACTTCAACATATGATTCATAAAGTACTATTCATGGGATATTTGAATTGCTGTTTCGGTGAGCGAGCGATGTCGTGGTGGTGCCCGAGAGAAAGGGTCTCCGGTCCAGACTCAGATACGCCAAGCATTCCGAACCCGGACGGGACAGCCCTCCTCTGACTGGCCTTGTCCCAATCGCCGACTTCGCTCACTCAGCTATACAGCGATTCAGATACCTCATGAATCGTAACTCATAAAATTGCCATAAAAAGATTTTTGTAAAGGAACATTGACAACAGGTAAAAACCATGATATCCTGACATTGTAAAGGAACCTTGTCAAACCAGGAAGGTACACCATGGAAAATAAGGTAGAAAAGCTGCGGAAGTCCCTGGGGCTGAACCAGGAAGACTTCGCCCGGTCCATCCACGTATCGAGGCAGACCGTCAGCGCCATCGAGACCGGTAAATACAACCCGTCTCTGGAACTGGCCTTTGTCATCTCCGATTTTTTCGGCAGACCCATTGAGGAAATTTTTATCCACGAAAGGAATGGTGAACATGAAAAGAAATGAACTGATCACAGGAATCCTGTATCTTCTGGCAGGAGGCCTCTTTCTCCTGGCCCATATACTGACAGACACTCCCCTGGACTCCCTGCTCATCGGCTTCGCCGGAGGCGCCATAGGCGGAGGCCTTGCCATGCTCTTCCGATATTTTTACTGGTCCGCCCCAAAAAATCAAAAGCGGTACGAAGAAAAACTGGCCCGGGAACAGATCGAGCTCCACGACGAGCTGAAGATACAGCTCCGGGACAAATCCGGCCGATACGCCTATCTTCTGGGCCTGGCGGTCCTCGCTGTCTCTATAGTGATATTTTCCATATTGGGCTCTTTAAAACTGGTGGAGTCCCACACGATCATTTTGTATCTGGCATGGTATCTCCTGTTCCAGCTCGGAGCTGGAATCGTGATTTTCAGACTTCTGATGAAGCGATATTAAGATCATCTGGCCGAGGGGGCCTGGGCGTAAAAATCAGGATAAACAGAGTATTCATATATCCTTTCATGATCATGGGATTCTGAAATACCTTTTTGTAAGCATCAAAGCTGAGACCCGGGGGCTTCAGAAGAAGCCCCATATGCTGTGTCAGAAGATTGCTGTCGCTGAAGGAAGCCACCATCACATACCACACCGGGTACAGACAGGCAAGCATGATCACCGACAGAAAAATATAGTTAAATAAAAGTTTCCCAATTTGTCGGACTATAGAAAACCGCCTATAATCCGGCA
>CAJUJV010000059.1 GCA_910586845.1 uncultured Hungatella sp. | reverse complement strand
TTATATCTCAAATCCTTGAGAATGGGGTGTCAACTTTTTTTATACCACATCAGGACAACATCTACAGGAAAATATGGTAGTTGACACCATGCCTCATCTCCTGTATAATAATTATTGACTGAAAGTCAATAATTGTGAAAGGAGGCAGACGTGAATTGGCAAGACCAGTAAAAAAGCCGCCGGAGCAGTGGAAACAAGAGATTCTGGAGGCAGCGAAGGAATTATTTTTATCGAAAGGGTATGAGGAGACCGCCGTCTCGGATATCATGGAGCTGGCAGGCGGGGCCAAGGGAATGTTTTACCGTTTTTTCCAGACCAAGGAAGAGGTTATGAGGGCTTTGGGGGATCAGATGTTTTTGGAGAACAATCCATTTGAGGCTGTGAAAGAGCGCAGCGACTTAAGCGGGCTGGAGAAGATCCGGGCCATGCTTGCCCTTGACAGAGGCGACCAGGAACGGGAAGAGTTAAGTACCCAGGCCGTCTCTATCCTGAAAGATCCCAGGATCCTGGCGGCTGCCGTGGAATCGAACCGACGGGTGCTGACCCCCTTGTGGTTTGAGCTGATCGAGGAAGGACAGCGGGACGGTTCCATTCAGACAGAATACGGGAAAGAGCTTTCCGAATTGCTGCCCCTGGTCAATTTCTGGATGATGCCATCCGTATTTCCGGCATCCAGGGAAGACATCCGGCGTAAATGCCGGTTTGTGGCAAAGGTTCTGTCGGCAATGGGGCTTCCGATCATAGATGATGAGATGTATGAAAGGGCAGAGAGGATACTGGGGACCGGCGTGGAAGAGAGGAGGGAGTAGCCTGTGGAGAGGAAACTGTTTACGAAAAATTTTACGCTTCTTGTGCTGGGGCAGGCAAGTTCTCTGTTCGGCAATTATATCCTGCGTTTGGCACTGTCCATGTATGTGCTGGAAGTCACCGGTTCAGCGGCTGTATTTGCCGGTATTTTATCGGTCTCCGCGGTTCCCACGATCCTGTTGTCGCCCCTTGGCGGCATCCTGGCCGACCGGGCGGACCGGAGGAATATCATGGTAGCTCTGGATACCTTGACGGGAATGTCGGTTTTGTGGGCGGCCGTGGTTTTGTCCGGGAAAAATGATATGGGAGTGATCGGCGCGCTCCTTGTGACCCTGTCTGTTCTGGGAGCTTTTGAGACGCCTACGGTACAGGCCTGTATCCCCCAGATGTTGTCAGGGGATAACATCGTCAGGGGCAACGCGGTGGTGAACCAGGTGGCGTCGATCTCTTATCTGACCGGGCCTCTGCTGGGCGGCATGGCATACGGGGTATTTGGCTTAAAGCCTGTGATGTACGCCAGCGTTGTGTGCTTTTTTATCACGGCTCTGTTTGAGTGTTTCATAAAATTGGACTCTCAGGCCAGGGTCTTTCAGGGAAATGTCCTGGCCGTGATAAAAGAGGATTTTTTCAGCAGTATCCGGTTTATGGCGAAGGAACAGACCGATATCATGAAGCTGATGTTTTTGGCGGCGACTTCCCGTTTCTTTGTCATGGGAGTCACCCTGGTGGGGCTGCCTTTTCTCGTGCGGAATGTCCTGGGCCTGACTGCCGGATATTACGGCGGGGCGGAGAGCGCCTTGGCCGTGGCGACGATCCTGGGAAGCATGGCTGCCGGGCTTCTCACAGGGAAGCTTAAGACAGGCAGACTGTTTTTTGTGCTGGCTGCTATTGGCGCCTGTATCATTCCTGCCGGGGCCGTATTCCTGCTTCCTTTTGGCGTGGGTGTCCGTTATGCCATGAATGTGGCTGCTTTCTGCGGAACCCAGGCGGCGATCAGTTTTTTTTCCATTTTCGCCGTATCCATGATCCAGCAGAAGACACCGGACCACCTGATCGGGAAGGTGATGGCTTACACATCAGCCATTACCATGTGTACTCAGCCGGTAGGACAGATCGTCTACGGCTTTTTGTTTGACGGATTCCGTGAGGAGGTTTATCTTGTGCTGATTCCCACGGGAATCGCGGTGTGTCTGATCGGTCTGTTCTCGGCGGGATTTTTCAGAAGATTGGAGGCAGGGTGACAGGAGAATCCAAGGAGCACGAGTCCTGTCATCTCTGTCATTCTTCGATTCGACACCTTAATTCATCCCAGGTGGCTACTGTGAGAACCCTTTTATCTTCTATACAGGGCAAATGGCTTGCTCCTGTGTACCATACCGGGAACAGGCCAGCGTTTAAGGAACCTTTTACATCACATTCATACTGATCCCCAATATACCAAACCTGGTCCGGCCGCAAGCCGGCTTTTTCCAAAGCCAGATTAAAGATTCTTTTATTGGGCTTGCGGAACATAAAATGGCTGGAAGTGATGATAAATTCAAATGTATTTTCCGGAAGCAGTCTGTTGATACGTTCCGCCACCACAGAGGGGTCATAGACGATATTGCTGATCACGCCTGCCCGGATCCCTCTGTTTTTCAAATATTCCAAAAAATATTTGATACCCTCTGTGGGCGTTCCCGGAGAGGCGGCATTCCAGAATACGGTATCGATTTCCGCATTGCTCAGGGCGATCTCGATTCCCAGTGATTCGTAAAGATAAGGCGTAAACATGATGTTGGGGATTTCGATCTGAAGTAAACGGCTTTTGTCGGGATGAAATCTTCCGGTCTCCCGGTTGATTTCATCTGCCTTGGCCTGAACCTGCTCTGCCGACAGATGATATTTATTTTTTATGGCGTATTGTAAAACAGCCCCGGTTCCTTTGATTCCGTCAAATTTTTGTTCCGTGATAAGCGTTTGGCCATAATCAAACAGTATCATTTCAGGTAGTTTCATGTGAGTTACCTCTGTGGGTTTTATTTGTTTCAATCCAGAGCCGTGGCGATAATTTTACGCCACTCTCGCGTTTTCATTGATCCTGTCAATCGCCTTCCGGATCCCCATCCACACACTGAGATCCGTAAAGATCTCCGCCACACTGCCCTGATCCGTAAAGGGCGGTTCCTGGAGCACGGACAGATCCTTCATCAGCCCGTTGCGCGCCACATACTCCACGATCTGATTGACAAAATAGATCTGTCTGCTGTTCAGGTTCGCCTCATTCAGGTATTCCGCGAACGCCTCTTTTGCCGCCCTCATGTCCAGCCCCACGATCTCCCGGACGAACTCTCCCAAAGGTTTGCTGCCGTACTCTGCCTCGTACTCTTCTTTTATCCCCAGCTGGCTCCACAGGATGGCCTCCAGCTGCTTTATATCCTCCGGGGTCATGGGTTTATTCTTTTTCAGTTTCCCGATGACAAGATCATCCTGGTGCTGACGCACGTAAAACTCTGCCTTTGCCTTATAATTTTTCAGATCATCGTTGTCCAGCTCCGAATCTCTCCAGTCAATGGACAAAATATCGTCCGTGAAATTGGTGTCATATCTGGATTTCTCTTTGGGAATGTATTTCATCAGATCCCGGAGATTTTCCCGGATATGTTCCCACTCATGGATCCCTGCCTGGTCCAGATAGTCTGTGTGAAGAATCTTGTTGATCAGATCCGCCTTTGCCGTGATCTCCGGAATATGGGCCACACGGGAAATGGCGTTTACTTTTTTCAGCAGATCACTGCGGCCTTTTCCATATCGCCTTCCCATAAGCCAGGCCAATTCGATTCCATACATCAGGGCGTCAAACCGAACCGCGCTGACCTCATCCCCGTCAGGCTGTATCAGCGGCGCCAGCTCCTCCCGGACCACCAGGGTATCCTCATAGCGGAGGGTCTGATAACCCGACCGATCCGAATAAAGTTCCACGTATTTCAGATGTTGGCGGACCCCGAAATTATCACGATTCAGTTCCCTCACCTTTTCACTCATGTGACACACCAGCTCATTCCGGTAAGCGATGAGCCGCTCTGTCTGATATTTGATATCCTGAAGCTCATAAGTGAGCCGAAATTCCAGATTGAAAATCGCCCCCTGAAGGGCCAGCCCGTTAGAAGCCGTCTCTCTTTCTTTGTTCATGCGGAAAAACTCAAAATTGCCGCAGAAATCAAAGATGTAAAATTTCTCCTTGTCGGCCCCGTCCAAAAGTCCGGGACACAGCCGTGTGCCCCGACCGATCATCTGCCAGAATTTGGCTTTGCTCATAACTTTCTTGAAAAATACCAGATTCAGCACTTCCGGCACATCGATCCCTGTATCCAGCATGTCCACGGAAATAGCGATCTGAGGCAATTTTCCAGACTCCGAAAACTGGTCGATGGCGGACTGGGCATAGGTCATGTAATTATCGATCACTTTGGCGTACCCCGGAAGATGAGGATACTCTTTTCCGAAAACCTCCAGTATTTTTTCGGCGTGGTCGTGATTTTTCGCGAAAATAATCGTCTTACCCAGGGTTTCCCCGTAATTGATCCGCCGGCCTTCTGTCATCAGAATGTGGAGCGCCTTTTTAATGGTATCCTCATTAAAGATCCAGGAATTCAGCGCCGAAGACTGAATCCTTTCAGGCAGAATCCCGTTTTCATCTTCAAAAGTGTTCTCGTAGGCTTCCTTGTCCTCCAGAGACAGTTCATCGTAGACGATCCCCTGTTCCATAAATTTCAGGGAGGTCTCCACGGAAAGGAAATCCACCAGATACCCGTCCTTTACCGCCTGGGCCAGATCATAGCCATAGGTAGGCACCCCGTTTTCCAGCTCGAAAACGTCATAAGTATTTTTGTCGATCTCGTCTTTGGGCGTGGCCGTAAGGCCTATGAGGGGAGCGTCAAAATAGGTAAAAATATCTTTGTATTTGTTATAAATGGACCTGTGGGCCTCGTCGCAGATCACCAGATCGAAATGCCCGCTGGTAAACAGTTTCCCCTCTTCATCTTTCACGGAATCGATACAGCGCATCATGGTCTGGTAAGTGGAAAAAACGCCGTGGGCCTGATAGTTATCTTTCTCATCGCAGAGATTGGTCACGGACAAATGGGGAAGCAGATTGACAAAGCTTCTCTTGGCCTGTGTCACCAGGGAATTGCGGTCCGCCAGAAACAGGATATTCTTTACCCATCCGTTTTTCAGCAGCACATCACAGAGGGAGATAACGGTTCTGGTCTTCCCTGACCCTGTGGCCATAACCAGGAGAGCTTTGCGGCGGTTTTTCCCTCCCAGGCTGTCACAGACCGCCTTGACCGCCCCCTCCTGATAATACCTTCCGGCGATCTTTTTATCTACCGTGACGTGACTCAGGCTTGTCCTCATGGACCGGAGGTTAAACCATTTCTCAAGGTCCCGCTTGGAATAGATGGAGGATACCTTTCGCTCCGGATATTGTCCGTCGTCAATTCTGGTGTCAAAACCATTGGTCAGAAAAATAACCGGCCTTCGGCCATACTGTTTTTCCAGCAGATCCGCGTATAACTGTGCCTGCTGACGCCCCTTCACCACATCCTCGCAGGTCCGCTTGGCCTCGATGACGGCAAGAGGCCGGTGGGCGTCGTCATAGAGCACATAATCCGCGTAGCCTGTTTCCGACCGGTTGGGCATACCGGAAAGTTTTACCTCATTGAGCCAGTCCTTTCCCTCCATCCAGCCCGCATCCATCAGCATGGTGTCGATATAGATCTTTCTGGTCTTGTACTCGGACAAATCAAGAGGCCTTGGCACATAGGCCTGGCGCTGCTCTTCGCGTCTGGCTGTCAGCTGCTCTTTTAACGCCTGGTTTTCCGCAATGAGGGCTTTTAAGTCGATATCCGAAAATTGTGGGGGAAGCTCTGTGACAGGATCTGGAGATTCTTCCAGGTATTCCAGATGAAATTCGCCCTCCTCATAGTTATCACTATAACAATATGCCACAAAGTCAAGAAATATATAGAGATTCTCCAGACAAAGCTTTGCCTTGTCCAGGGTGATCTTCTTTCCGCTGTGGGCCGCGTTGTTGCCCAGTTTCCGGATGAAATGCATTCTTTTCAGAAGGTCCGGGTCTACAATTTCCTGGAATTCTTCTGTGTTCATCAGGCAGACCAAGGTATCCTGATAGGGCATCACCAGGGAACTGTCTACGGAATACATCCATTTGACGGCATATTCCATGGCCCGACGGCAGTTGAGCACGCTGGCTTCTATGTCGATCTGTAAGATTCTTTCGGCGGAGATGGCAGCTTTGGCGAAAGAATCGAATTGGGGGGAGTTTTTTAGGAAATCGAAGTTGGTCATGGGTGGTCCTCCGTTGTGGGGTATTAGCTGAAGTATTTTTGCATGAGGCTGTCAAATAGCAGTTGGGTTTCATTTAGTGCTTTTTGGCATATAAGTTTCAATTTATCTATCTGGTGGACGAAGGAGGCAAACTGTTCTTGTAAAACGATATCCGGCATCGGGCAGTGAAATCCCTCTACCTGTATCTTGTTTACTTTTGGCAAATTGGTCCTATTAGAAAATGCTAAAATATAGTTCAAAAAAACTGGACTTCTCATAGTATACGCAAGAAATACTCGATTACATCGTTCTCCATTAGGTAAAATAGGATATGCATCTGCTGAACATACGCCTTTAAAGTCTGGTAATGCTACTTTATTTAAATTCGGACGAATTTTACTATAAATAATATGATCTGATGTAAATAAATACTTGCCGCTAATCACGCCGTCTTCTTTGACAGTTCTATAATTTAAAATATTACCTGTTTCTTTTTCAATACTATCAATACCTATATGTGGATAATCCTCATATCCTTTAAAATTGTGAATCATAATAGTATCAATTTTTGCAAAATCCGCAAAAGGACATATTTCCCATCCTTTATCATTTTTCTTTAGATCCCCAAACATCTCCACAAATCGGGATTTGATTAATTCATCGAGCCTAATGATTTGTTCCTGTTGCAATTTAATTGTCTCAGAAACTATATCCAACTTCATACATATAGCTTTCTGTTTTTCAAATGGTATATTCCTGACCTCATATTTTGATACATAGTCATCCAGCTTTAAGTTGTGAAGTCCTGTTGTCTTATTTTCAAACGCCTTGGTGCCACCTTTCTTATAATTTGAGAAAAGTGAATAAAATATATATTTTGGCTCCCATTTTTCTTTGTCTTTAACTCTTAATAGACCTGTAAAGTTGTTAAAAAGATATGTATGTTCAGGACCATCAAAAAAGACAACTCTACCAACGGGTTGTTTATCACTTCCACCAGATTTCTCAATAATAATGTCACCATACATCAGAAATTTTTCTTCAATATTTTTAGAAGTTATTATTCTGGTTACAATATTTTTATAATTAACAACACCTTCATTGGTAAAATTGGTGGTTCTTAAAACAGGTATTCCAGCGTTATGAATATCATCGCTCCCCCATTCTCCTGGAAGAGCCTTCCCTGTAATTTCTATTAATTTTGCCATATTTTATCCCCACACAATCCCCATTTTCCTCATGAAATAAAACAAATTCACACATTTCACATCAAACTTCAATGCTATATCTGGTATCTTTGGCCTACTGCTTGGATTATTTACAGAGATCGTTCCCGCCGAAGTCTCAAAGGTAACTAGTGTATATCCCAATACGCTTGATGTGGCAATAAGCCATGGGTCAGCTACATTTATATTTGACCAGTTTCTTAGCGCCTTCTCGGAATATAACGGACTATTTTGCAAAAAGCTTAATATCTCTGTGTATTTCGTAATAATCGAGGAGTCTCTTCTATCAATAATGTTTATACCAGAAACCGAGTCAAACCATTCAGATAGTTCGTCCTCACCCTTCTCAATTTCATTTTTAGCCACATCTAAAAGATATACGGAATTCAGTTTCAACTTAGTCTTTAGTTGCTTCCAGAATCCAGGGGCAAGATCAAAGGAGTAATAATTTTGAAATGGAGTAATGAAGGTATTGGCATCTAATAAGAATTTTTCATCCATCAGCTAACACCCCCTATTTCCTCTAAAAGTCTTCCAAATGTCTTGCGATTTGTATTCGTAAGCCTGTAAGCTTCCGTATATTGTGTTTTTCCTTCGCAAGTATTTCTTGCCAGCGCAGTGACGAAATTTCTATCCATTTTACTTGCCTGAGTTCGGTAGTAATCTCCACCAGAATTCTTGTTTTCTTTTTGGCTTTCCTGCCATGCTTTATATTTTAGAGTCAGTTCTCTTATAATTTGTTCATAGACAACTTTGGATATCTTTCCATAGTCAAAAGCCTTACGTGCTACAACAAATTTGCTGCACCTAAAAATTTTTGCTGTTTTATTAATTCTTTCAGCGGCTTCACCGTCGCAATTTTTCCATTTGTCTTCAAATAATTCTGTGGGAATTAGTAATTCCGCCGCAACGGCATTGCAAAATTTTTCTGTTCCATGATCCACGAAATACTCATTGTTCCTTGCGTTATAAAAACTGTTTTCTCCTATCCACACATGAACCAGTTCATGTGCGATAGAAAATAATTTCCCTGTATCACTGTCACAAGAATTAATGAAAATCAATGGCGCGAATTTATTTACAAGAGTAAAGGCCCGGAATTCATCTATATTCAGCTTTCTCCGGGTGTTATTTCCGACTATACCGCTCATCATAACCAGGATATGAATGTCTTCTATTTTTTCTATGATAAAACGAAAGGCCTCTTCCGGGTTTTGCCTGTCAGCACACCAAGAGACATCTATATCCAACCGTTTTCTGATGTCTTTTACAACTGTGGGGATATCCATAATGTCCGCTGCGCTTCCCACATATTCCAGTTCCTCCTGGCCATTGTCGGTCACATATTCAACCATCCATTCTTGTATGTCTGTCATCAAATCAATGGTATCAATGAGATTTCTGCTTGGCGTTGCTATAGAGGCGCTGCCGACAGTACGATATTCAACAAGCGGACAGCTCTCTATTGGCGGCTTTTCAAGAAAGAAGTAGCCAAAAGGAATCTTCGTTTTTTTGCTCATATCTTCAACTTGATTAAACGTAGGAATTTTTTCGCCGGTCTGCCATTTGCGCAGTAATTCAATAGCAGACCCCGTGATATCTTCAAATTGAACAGTATTTAAGATCCAGCTAATTATTTCAGGTTTGATATGAACACTTACACTGGCCACAGCGGCACCTCCTTCCTGTTATAGCGGTAAAACCTTAATTCATTAAATCTTTCTTGCAAGTCATGAATCGCCTGCTGAAAACAGCGATCCTCCTAAACTGGGTATCCAACCCTGTCCTGTCAGGAATAAGGTTATTGTACCACATTCTCACTGCGCTTTATCCAAAATTTTTCTCCCTTTTCGGAAAGTTGTTAATTTTACGTAAAATTAAATGCACATTAGATACTTTTTAATTTGGTCACTGGCTTTACACCTGTTACCCAGTTCCGCAAACAGGAATTCTGATAAAACACTTTTCGTCTACAACTTGTTGACCATTTCCATATCCGCATATTCTATTTTTACAGATAGCAAAGAGGAGATCGGAATTGAAAGAGTTCAGTATTTGATGTCTTATTGCCAAATATTGTGTCCTAAGGTTGTAAGAAAAACTATCTATCCTCCCCCGCCAACATCTCATCCAACTCCGCCAGTTTCCGGCTGATCTCCCTTTCCAGTTCATGAAGGTTGGCCATAATTTCTTTGGTGGAAGGGTATGTAACGGGTACATATTCCACTTCTTTATATTTGTTGATGGAAAGATCATATCCCTGGCTGGAGATCTCTTCCTTCCCTACGAAAAAGGACTGTTCTGTCCGGCTGCGCTCTGACTCCCGTTCCAGATTGTGAAACCTGGCGATGATATCCGGGATATCATTTTCTTTCACAGGGCTTCGCTTGTCGTCCAGACTGAGACCGTCTGCCCTCATGTCATAAAACCACACTTTGTCTGTTCCGCCATGCCCGGTTTTTGTGAATATCAAAATTGCTGTGGAAACTCCGGCGTATGGTTTGAACACTCCGGATGGCATGGAGATCACGGCTTCCAGACAATGTTCTTCTACCAGTTCTTTTCGGATAGCCACATGGGCTTTGGAGGAGCCGAACAGGACTCCGTCCGGCACGATACACGCGCACCTTCCCCCTGTTTTCAGCATCCTCAAAAACAATGCCAGAAACAGAAGCTCCGTCTTCTTTGTCTTGCATATCTTAAGCAGGTCGAGGGATACGATATCATAATCAAGGCTTCCCTTAAAGGGGGGATTGGCCAGGATCAGGCTGTATTTTTCCCTGTCCGGATTCTGATCGGAAAGGCTGTCTCTGTACTCGATAAAAGGATTATCCACTCCGTGAGTCATCATGTTCATGGCACCGATCCGCAGCATGGTGCGGTCCATATCAAAACCGTGGAACATGTGGTTCATATAATGGTCTTTGTTTTTCCTGTTGAACAGGACTTCTTCCTTTTTGTGTTCTTTCAGATATTCGCTGGCTGCTACCAGGAACCCGGATGTGCCGCAGGCCGGATCGCAGATGATCTCTTCCGGTTTCGGGTCCACCAGTTCTACCATCATTTTGATGATATGCCTTGGGGTTCGGAACTGTCCGTTGACTCCGGCAGTTGCCAGTTTGGACAGGAGATACTCATACACATCTCCCCGGGTATCGGATTTTTTTAACTGGGCCATCTGGTCGTAGATTTCGTCCATGGCGGTCACGATCTTGTCCAGCAAAAGAGGGGTGGGGATCTTGAAAATCGCGTCTCCCATGTATTTGGCGTAGGCGCTCTCTCTGTTTCCATGAAGATTTTTAATAAAGGGAAATATCCACTCCTGCATGGTGGTGTACATTTTCTGGGCAGGGAAATCATGAAAAACGCTCCATTTCAGCTGATTTCCGGCAATCTTCCGGTCTCCGACCATGACTTCCCCCGCAAAGATACTCTCAAAGGGAAGTCCCAGCATGGCGCTTTCTTTCAGGCGAAGATTGTCGGCGTCATCCAGGTCCCGTATAAACATGAGATAGGTCATCTGCTCAATGACATCCAGCGGGTTGGTGAGACCGCCGGTCCAGAAGATTTCCCATAAGCTGTCTATTTTATTTTTTAATTCTCCGATTATCATAGGTATCACTCCCTAAAATGTCTGTTGGTGAAAGCGTCTATGGTTTCCAGCAGTTCTTCGCTGAATCCTTCAAGATCACTCAGGCTGATGGCCCCCTCGTTGAGCAGGGAAAGAAGGTTGTAGATCAGATTGGACCGGCGCATGTCCAGCTGAACACCGGCCTTTTTCTCGTCTTTTTTTATCCGCTCTTCCAGTTTCCAGAACTTGTCAGAGGGATTTCCTTCGCCGCTGAGCAATTCTATATATTCCTTATTGAGTTTTTCCATGAAGGCTTCCTGCCAGTCGGGGACTTTACTTCTGAAAAGCTTCCAGTCTCTTTCTGTAAATCCTTGCCTTGCCATAAACTGAACCTCCGCTATTAGTTGCTGTTTCCAAGGATTGTTTTACAACTTTAGAGTATACTAAAATTCTATCATAGCCTTCCAGATAATACTATCATCAAATTTATGTCTCCTCTTCCTTTGTTTTTTTTCGTGCTGTTTTTTCCACATCTTTAATCGTTTGGAGATACGCTTTTTCAACAGGCGAAAGTGTCTTTGCCTGATACTTTTTATATTCTCGTTTAGCCTTTTCTAGAGCCTGTGTATGGCTTACCATTCCGGCACCCTCTAACAAAGATTCTCCAGTTGAACGAAGAATACGATCCAGATGTTCCACATAATCACTCATGTACATGGGATTATGACGCAATGCCTGTATTTCAGCAAAATCAAAATATCCTGAAACGATGTTGTTCAGTATCTTCAATTCCTCTTCTGTCAGATAATTTTTAGCAATTCCAATCTCCTTCGCTGTTGGAAAATCTCCTGAAAACGAGGTTAAACCCATAAATGGTTTGTCTGCATCCGCGCGTTCGTAGATTACCTCGGCAGCGGTATGACCATGTGCCGCGTAATGCAGCTTATTCTGTACCATCTTAAAAAAAGCAACAGATTCCGCGCTCTTCGGGTCATAGTCTACACTGGTGGCATATAGATCAAGCACTTGCCGATACATCACCTTTTCCGACGAGCGAATATCTCTGATACGATCTAAAAGCTCATGCCAGTAACTACCGCCGCCGAGATTTTTCAGCCGGTCATCGTCCATCGTAAAGCCTTTGATCATATATTCCTTTAACCGTTCTGTTGCCCAACGCCGAAAATGAGTAGCTATTATAGATTTCACACGATAGCCAAGAGATATAATCATGTCCAGATTATAGTGAGGAATTTCCCTTGTAACCTGGCGGGAACCCTCCATTCGAACCTGTCGGAATTTCCGACAGGTTGACTCCTCGTCCAGCTCACCCTCATCATAAATGTGCTGGATATGTTCCACAATGTTCGTTCGGGAAGATTGAAACAACTCTGCCATTTGCTGTTGGGTGAGCCAGACTGTTTCGTCCACAAAACGCGCATCTATTTTCGTGTCGCCGCTTTCGGATTGATATATGATAATTTCTCCTTGATTGTCATCATTTGGATTTGTATATAAACCAGACACAATTAATACCTCCTACACATTCAGGCGAACACGGCCTGCCAGCAGGCCGTTCATCGCGCCTTCTCTGATTTGAATCACCTTATCCAGCTCTGTTTCCCGTATTTCGATTTTTGCGTCCATCGCTGTAAGAACAGTGGCAATAGCCCTGTTGTTCTTGTCATCCTGGAATCTCAATTTCTTCAATTCGCCGAAGCCATCTATAAAAACCGGATCTACCAGTGTGTTGCCGCGCTCAAACGGTTATGCTTGAAATCGATAGCAGGATTCTGAAATAAGGCAATCAAACAGCCAACGATTGTTTTACAACTTTAGAATATACTACAATTTTATCACAGCCTTTTAGATAATGCTATCATCAAATCCCATACTTCCTCTCACACCACCTGGCGATGTCCCCGATCAGGTCAAGAGGCAGCGGCCTGTCATAGGGAAGCCGGATAGTACCTTTGCTTGTCTCATATTCCTTCAGCCTGTCCGAGAATGCTTCCACGGCTTCAGGGCCCGGGTACAGACCGATGTGTTTTTTGGAGGCAGCGAACTGTATCAGATTGTGTTTTTTCCGGTAAGTGGGCATGCTCCATGAGATCTTTTCTTCGGCATCTGGAAGAGCTGCTTTTATGGCGTCGTTGATCTGCCGGAGATAAAGCTGGACGTTCTTTGGCTGCCCCGTGATATATTCTTCGATGGTTTGAGGCGCCTGACCGCAGTAGTGGCTCTGATTGGCGTGAGCGAAGGAACGGCCGCATTTTGGACATTGCCAGGCTGATTCCCGGGCAGCCGTCACGGTAACCGCCACCGTGTCACCGGGCTGTTTTTTGATCTTGTTTCTGATATCTTTGCGGATTCCGATGATGTAGCAGATGGAACCGTCGTCATTTTTTACTCCCATATTTACAATACTGCCCTGGTAAGGCTCTCCGTCAAACGTTATGTCAGCCTTCACCCTGCCCTTGCCGAATTCTTCTCTGATGTCATAGGGGAAACGGATGTAAGCGCCGCCCTTGTCAGGGACGGGTTCGATCTTTGCCTCAAATTGATAAAGTTTATTATTCATGGTTTGTCTGTCTCCTTTCAATTTAAAAAACCCAGGTCATTGCGAAAGTTAAGGTTGAGAGAATATTCAGCCAAGTTTTGAGTTTCGCGAACGCCTATTTAAACAACCCCATCTTCTCCCGATACCTGCTTGGAGTCTCCCCATATTCTCTTTTAAACAGCTTCACAAAATAATTGGAATCAAGGATCCCCACCTGTTCGCTGACCTGGTGGATGGAAAGTCTGGTGTTGGCCAGGTTCCAGGCAGCCTGGCTCATGCGGGTTCTGGCGAGATAGGCCGTAGGGGTGAGTCCGGTTTCTGTGTGGAAACGGCTGGTCAGGTAGTTGGGTGAGACCTCCAGCTCTTTTGCCAGGGCAGCTATGGTGATGGCCTGGGAGTAGTGGTGTTCTATGTGGTAGATAGCGCTCAGGACCAGGCCGCTGTAGCCCCTGGTTCTGTGGTCGTAGATGATCTGGCAGTATTCACTGATGAGCCGTTCATGTTCTTTGTTGATCTCCTCGATGGTGGAAGCGTTTCTTACGATGGAGGCGCTTTCACCGGAAATTTTGTCGTTTAATACAGCCGGGATCCCGGCGTTGATGGCAGCCACACGGATGACGGTCCTGGTGACGGCGGCTGAGATTCTGGCGTTTTCTATAGTGTACCCGATATTTTTAGGATTTCTTGTATAGGCCACATAATTGTGAAGATCCCGCCAGTTGGCGATGGCGGCGAACCGGTTTCCCAGAAAAATATTTTCCATGAGACGCTGTTCGGTGGCATAGCGCTCAGTGATCAGTTCCGAGTAGGGCCTGTAGATTTCCTGGTCCTCCTGGTCAAAGGTGTCGGGATTCTGGCAGTCCAGATTCCGGATCTCCCAGTCGTCGCAGGCGATTCCCAGATTTTTGAGGAGGCACCTTGTCAGGTGAAGAACTTGTCGGTCCTCCATGACGGGAAATGGGCTGCGGTAGGCCAGATAGTCTGTGACCGGAAGACGGAGGGAGCCAAGGCCGTGAAACAGGGCGTGGCAGTCGGAGGCCGTGAGAAGCTCGGTACAGAAAGGGCCCAGAACCACAGGAAGGCGATCTGCCAGGGTAAAGATAAAATGGATGCCCAGAGGGTCGGTGAGATGGACGATCTGGCTGGGGTTTAGGTGGGCGAGAAAGTAACTGAGGGTATCGGGATTTAAATAATTCTGAACCGGGTGGAACTGGTAGGCGTGACAAAACAGGGCCTGCTGTCTGGAGCCGGACAGAAGAGTGGCGGGAATCTGGGTGAGATCCTGTAAAAAGGAGCAGGCTTCAGGGAGTGTCATGAGGGTCCTCCTTTGGGGGCTTATTCTCAGGGCTATGAGAATGTGTTGCTACATTTTTTATAGAGGGCGCAGTAGAATTTTTCTAATTCACGTGATTATATTCTAACAGAAAATGGGAGTATTTGCTATAGTTACTTTAGAGAATCCGCCACCATTGTTGTTTGAGTAGAATATCATTTTGTTTAGGTATTCGCAGGGCCCTCTGGGAGCGGTCGACCGTCAGGGCTCAGAATTGCCAAACGTTCCGAAGAGCCCAAAAAACAGGTCTCTTCTCCACGGCATTAATTCGCCCTGACGGTCGACCGCTCCCAGAGGGCAAAAGCAGAATTCGCTTAACTAAGTGATATTGGAGCGAGAACAGTAACCCGATGCCAGCCAGGGGGGGTATGAATTCAGGGCTGCCCCATGCGTCTCCTAGACATTCCTGTGGGGGGGGCGGCGGGAACAGGTTGTTGTGGAGGCTCTGAGTGTTTAAAAAAGGGGGGCTCAAGGGCTGAATGGTGGATACCGGGCGATTTTATAGGGCAGCCAAGGAAACGTTAGGAAACGGGAACGGACATGAGGTGAGAGTGATGGGGGACGGGAAAATCCTGGTTTTGCGGTGTCTGATGGAAGGGGAATTTAAGACGGCGGGGGAGCTGTCCCGGCTGTGGGGGGTCAGTGAGAAGACTGTAAGGGTCCGGTTAAAGGAGATGAAGCCGGAGATCGAGAGCCACGGCGGGCGTCTGCTCTCGAAGAAGGGGCAGGGGTTTCGGATTCAGGCGGAGGAGGAAGGGTTTGAACAGTGGCTTGCCGGTCTGAAAGCAGGGGAGGGAAAGGGGCTCCCCGACACTCCGGCGGGCAGGGTCGAGTATCTTCTGGCCATGCTCTTAAACCGGGAGGATTATATTAAATTTGACCATATCTGTGAGTTTCTGTACATTTCCAGGAGCACTCTGTCCGGGGAGATGAGGCAGGTGGAGGAGCGCCTTGGGAAATTTCACATTGACCTTGAGAGGAAGCCGGCTTATGGAGTCCGGATACGGGGAAATGAGTTTGATATCCGCCGGTGCCTCATGGAGAACCGGAAGCGGGTGGAGGATCCGTATGGGGAGCAGGAGAGAAAACGCAGGATCAAGGACCAGGATATGGCTCGTTTTTTGCTGGAACAGATGAGGGAGGAGCAGATCCGTTTTTCGGAGATGTCTTTTGAGAGTATCCTGGAGTATATCCATGTGGCGGCGGGACGTGTGGAGAGAGGGTTTGTGATCCGGGAAATGCCGGAATGCTGTGGTGAGCCGGGGCAGGAGGAGCGGCGTCTGGCGGCCCGGATCATGGAAAAGATTGAGAAGGAGCGGGGAGTTTGGGCAGGGGAGGCGGAGATTTGGTTTCTGGGGATCTTTCTGGCAGGGAAGCGGATTCACGGATCGGGCAAGGGCAATCTGGTGATCTCGGAGCGGATCGACCGCATGGTGGCGGATATGCTGGAAGCCGTGTATGAGGCATTTCACATGGAGTTTCGGGATAATCTGAACCTGAGGATGATGCTGAATCAGCACCTGGTATCTCTGGATATCCGCATGAGATACGGCATAGAGATCGACAATCCCCTCCTGACGGGGATTCAGCAGAAGTATCTTCTGGCATACTCTGTGGCTGTCCAGGGAAGCGGGGTGCTTAAAAGTTATTATGGCAGGGAGATACCGGAGGAGGAAGTGGGATTTCTGGCCTTTTTATTTGCCCTGGCATTGGAGGAGAGGGAGAACCGGATCGAGAAAAAGAATGTGCTTCTGGTGTGCGCCAGCGGCCGGGCCAGCTCCCGGATGCTGCTCTACCAGCTGAAAAAGGAGTTTGCGGATTATCTTGACCAAGTGTCTGTGTGCAATGTGTACGAGCTGGAGGATTTTGACCTGTCTGGTGTGGATTATATTTTTGCCACGGTTCCCATCTACAGAAAGGTGACGGTTCCGGTCATCGAGATCCATGATTTTCTGGAGTATGGGGATCTTCTGGCGGCCAGAAAAATCCTGGAAAACGGGGACCGGCAGTTTCTTCTGGAATTTTACAGGAGGGAGTTTTTCTTTTCTCATGTGAAAGGAAGCACCAGGGAGGAGGTGATCCGGGAGATGTGTGAGGGAATCAGAAGGCATTATCCTCTGCCGGAGGAATTTGAGGCCTCTGTCCTGGAGAGGGAGGAGCTGGGGGCCACGGATTACGGCAATCTGGTGGCCATCCCTCACCCGGCCAGGGTTCTGGTGGAGCGAAATATCGTGGCCGCGGCGATTTTGGAGGAGCCGGTGAAGTGGAGCAGAAATCGGGTACAGCTGGTGGTCCTGGTGGCACTCACCGACAGCATGGAGGAAAAGGTTCAGAAGTTTTATGAGATCACCTCCCGGGTGCTTTTGTCGCCGGACAAGGTGGGGGAGATCATCAAAAGCAGACGGTATGAAACCCTTCTGAAGGTGTTTTTTGAGACAGATTGAAAAGCCTCTTTTGCCTGATCGGGACAGACACAAATTTACCGGAGCCGCAGCGGTAATAACCTCAATGGAGGTGGCCGGGGGATTCTGGTAGAATACAGGTACAGTAAACCTGCATGCGCCCGGCGGGCGGATATGATACCATACAGAAAAGTCCGGCAGGCGCAATGTAATTCTTTAAGGCATTGAATCAGAGAGGAAAGTGAGGGAAACGGGCCATGAGTGAAGAAGAGCAGAGGATTCTTCAGCTGGTGATTCAGGGGGGCGACGCCAGGTGTACGGCCATGGAGGCCATCGAGGCGGCCAGGGCCGGAAAGTTTGCCCAGGCGGAGGTTCTTCTGGAGCGAAGCAGCCGGACTCTGGCCCGGGCCCACAGCGCCCAGACCGATATGCTCCAGGAGGAGCTGAACCGGGAGCAGGGAGGCGTGACTCTTCTCATGGTTCACGCCCAGGACCATCTCATGAGCGCCATCACGGTCCGGGACTTAGCCCGGGAGATCGTGGAACTGTACAGAAGGGAGGAGAGGGTAAGATGAAGATCAGGCTGTTTTGCGTGGCGGGAATGTCCACCAGTCTTCTGGTAAACCGCATGAGAGAGGCAGCGGCAGGGCGGGGAGAGGATCTGGATATCAGAGCCTACGCTGAGTCGGATATGGAGAAATGTCTGGACGGCGTGGATGTGGCTCTTTTAGGTCCTCAGTCCCGGCTGGCCCTGAAAAAAGCCAGAGCCCTCTGTGAGCCCAGGGGGATTCCCGTGGCTGTCATCCCGGTTGCTGTCTACAGTGAGATGAACGGGGAGAAGGCCCTGGATTTTGCCAGAGAATTACTTTAAGTCCGCCGCCGAAGGCGGCATAAATTCAGGTATGCCCAGTGCGCCCGCCAGATTTTTATGGGATGGTGGCGCGTCCGATGCCGGGCGCATGGAGGTTTACAAGCCAACTACAGGAGGGAAAACAAATGAATGGCTTTATGAACAAGCTGGAGGCAATATTGGACAAATACCTGACGCCTGTGGCCGAAGTGCTCAACAACAACATCGTCATCTCCGGAATCAAAGACGGCATGATGTCCACGCTTCCGGCTACCATGATCGCCTCGGTGGCGCTGATTTTAAGCAGCTTTCCGTATCTGGATCAGTTCTGTCCGCCGCTGTCTGCCGCATTTAAGACATTTTTCGGCCCGCTGCCACTCTGGGGATCATCGCCCTGTACGCTCTTTTGGGTACTGCCTACTATTACAGCGAGGGCAGGCAGGTGGACAAATTTTACGGAATCACCACGGCGGTGATCTGCTTTCTTTTGGTGACGCCTTTTGAGAAGGCCACGGAGGTGGCTGTGGGGGAGGAGAAGATCGCCACAGTGATCTCGGGGGTCATCGACACGGGAGTACTGGGGGCAGGAGGAATCTTTCCGGCCCTGATCGTGGCCATCCTGTCCATCTCCGTGTTCGCCTGGCTGGATCACAAGAATCTCACCATCAAGCTGCCGGACACGGTGCCGCCCAATGTGATGAAACCGTTTTTGGCCATGGTCCCCATGGGAGCCACGGTGCTTTTGTTCATGGGAGTCCGTCTTCTGTTCCAGCTGACGCCTTACGGAACCTTGTCCCAGTGTATCAGCACCCTGATCACAAAGCCGTTTTTGAACCTGTCCAACAATATCTGGGTGTTTATGTTCCTGATGTTTATCGCTCAGGTTTTGTGGTTTTTCGGACTTCACGGAACCAACCTGATCCTGACTCCCATCTGGCAGCCGGCGGCGCTGGTGGCCATGGCCATGAACCTGGAGGCCTACAATTCCGGTCTGGCCCTGCCTTTCCTCATGACAGCCGCTTTCCGTGTGTACACCAACCACTGTAAGCTGTCGGAGATCGTGGCCCTGTGTGTCCTGGGCAAATCCCAGCGGGCTAAGGCCATGAAGAAGACCATCCTGGTTCCTGCCATTTTCAATATCCACGAGCCTTTTGTCTTCGGTCTCCCTGCGGTGATGAACCCTACGATTTTTATTCCGTGGATTTTAAGCGAGCCTCTTCAGGCCGGCCTGGCTTACTTTTTGATGAAGATTACAGGGGCCATCCCCATCTATGATGTTCCCTGGACCACGCCGCCGTTCATAAAACAGCTGATCGCCACCAACTTTAACCCCTGGGCCGTGGTGATTACGTTCGCCACCTTTGCCTTCGGATTTCTTCTGTGGATGCCGTTTATCAAGATGCTGGACAACCAGTTTTTGAAAGAGGAGGCTGAGAATCAGTAGTTTAGTATGCGTAACCGTTCAAGGGTCATCTGAACGGTTATGCTGAGAATCAGTAGTTTAGACAGGCGCCGCATGGGTGGCTTTGCCATCTGGCGGCGCCTGATTGATCTTGAGGGGAAAAGGGCTGATATTGTGAGGATTACAAAAGAACAAAAAAATTGGGTAGATACGACCATCGGGAAAATAGAGGCAAAAATGTATGAAGTGGCAGTAAGAAATCTTCATAAGATTCCCTATCTGTCGGAAAATGGGGTGTACAATGACATGTCGGAATCCAAGATCTACTGGTGGACCAACGGGTTCTGGCCGGGGATCATGTGGCAGATGTATTCCCTGACCGGGGAAGGGCTCTACCGGCAGGCGGCTGAGGAGACGGAGGAAAAGCTGGACCAAAATTTTCTTATGGCGGAAAAGCTGGACCACGACAATGGATTCAAGTGGCTGCTGTCCGCTGTGGCGGATTATCGGACCACGGGCAGCCGGACGGCCCGGAACAGAGGACTTCTGGCTGCCCAGCTTTTGGCGGGACGATACAATCCAGGGGGACATTTTTTGAGGGCCTGGAATGAGTGGGGAGGTGAGAGCCATATCGGGTGGGCGATCATCGACTGTATGATGAACCTGCCTCTTCTGTATTGGGCCGGTGAGGAGACAGAGGACCCCAGATATTTCCAGATAGCGGACAGCCACGGGAAAATGGCTCTGGAGTTTTTTGTCAGGGAAGATAATTCGGTGCGCCATATCGTGGAACTGGACCCGGATACCGGGGAATTTGTCAGGGAGCACGGCGGTCAGGGATATGGGGAGGGGTCTTCGTGGACCAGAGGCCAGGCCTGGGGGCTTTATGGATTTTTGTTGAGCTATCTTCACACAGGAGACAAAAAATATCTCTACATGTCTCAGAAGATCGCCAACTATTTTCTGGCCAATATTCCGGAAAACCGTCTGATTCCGGCGGATTTCCGGCAGCCCCCGGAATGTGAGTGGGAAGACGACTCAGCGGCTGCCTGCGGGGCCTGTGGTCTTCTGGAACTGTCAAAGTATGTGGGTGAGGCTGATTGCGTGCTCTACCGGAACACGGCTGTCCGGCTTTTACAGACTCTGGACCGGGAGCGCTGTAACTGGAGCCAAAAGACAGACCATCTTTTGGAACGATGTACGGTTGCCTATAACGGCTGTCAGCATAATATTCCCCTTATTTATGCCGATTACTTTTTTATCGAGGCGCTGCTTAAGCTGGCGGATCAGGAGTTGTTTGTGTGGTAAAGGGGGTATGGCAGAGATTACCGGCCTGTGGTTTTCCCCTGTGACAGTGAGAAAAGAAAAATGTATCAGGAGGAGAGGATAAGATGTTAGAGTATTCGGTTTTATATCCAGTAAATACGGTAAGCCGCCAGGTCCTTGGCCTGGACGGCATGTGGAAGTTTAAGATTGACTGGGAGGGCGAGGGCAGAAAGGAACAGTGGCAGGGAGGGCTTTCGGACTGTGACATGATTCCCGTTCCCGCCAGTTTTCAGGATTTTTATACCACCAAGGAGATTCGGGAGTTTGTGGGGGACGTGTGGTATGAGACAGATGTGATGATTCCGTCGGCCTATAAAGGAAAGAGGATTTTTCTCAGGTTTGGCTGCGCCACCCATTTTGCCGAGGTGTATGTAAATGGTCAGCCAGCGGGAAGGCATGAGGGAGGGTTTCTGCCTTTTTCTCTGGACATCTCCCGGCTGGTGGAATTTGACAAGAAGAATCGGATCTCCGTGGTGGTGAACAATGAGCTGTCTACAGCCAACCTTCCCTGCGGAGCCACCATTACGCTGAAAAACGGAAGGGAGAAGGCGGCTCCCTATTTTGATTTCTATAATTATTCCGGGCTCCAGCGCTCCGTGAAGCTGGTGGTCTGCCCCGAAGAGTATATTTTCGATTACAGCACGGTCTATGAGCTGGAGGGAGCCGACGCCAGGGTCCATTACCAGGTGGAGACCGTGGGAGAGGGCCAGGTGGAGGTGGAACTTCTGGACGAGGAAGGCGTATGCGTGGCCGCCGGTCAGGGGAAGAAGGGAACTTTGACGGTGAGGAACGCCCGGCTCTGGCAGGTGAGGGACGCTTATCTGTACACCATAAGGATCCGCCTGTGCCGGGAGGGGCAGCTGGCGGACCAGTATGAGGATCAGATCGGCATCCGCACTGTGGAGGTAAAGGGGACCAGATTCCTCATCAACGGCAGGCCCGTATACTTTAAGGGATTCGGGAAGCACGAGGACAGCGACGTGGCAGGCAGGGGCTTTAACATCTGCGTGATGAAGCGGGATTTTGAGCTGATGAAATGGATAGGGGCCAATTCTTTCCGCACCTCCCACTATCCCTATGATGAAGAGATTTACCGCATGGCGGATCGGGAGGGATTTCTGATTATCGACGAGGTGGCGGCTGTGGGGCTGTTTAAGAGCACCAAGAATTTTGTGGACGTGACAAACGGCAAAGTGACCTGTTTCTTCTCCCTAGACACTATCCCGGAGCTCCTTCGCCGTCATCTGCGGGACATTGAGGAGCTGATTGCCAGGGATAAGAATCACCCCAGCGTGGTGGCCTGGAGCCTGTTAAATGAGCCGGAGACCACCACGGATGAGAGCGTGCCTTATTTTGAGAAGGTCTTCGCCCACGCCCTGGCCCTGGATCCTCAGAAGCGGCCCAGGACCTTCGCCGAGATCAAAAACTCGGGACCTTACATCTGTAAATGCCACCGGTTCAGCGATTTTATCTGCCTGAACCGGTACTATGGGTGGTATATCAAAGGAGGATATGAGATCTCCGACGCTTTCGAGGATTTCCGGGAGGAGATGAGGCAGTGGAAGGAAGTGGAGCCCAATAAGCCTTTTATGTTTACAGAGTACGGCGCCGACACCTCTGCCATGGAACACAAGCTCCCCTCGGTGATGTGGAGCCAGGAGTATCAGGAGGAGGTGCTGGAGCGGATCCATGAGGTCTTTGACTCTCTGGACTTTGTGGTGGGAGAGCAGGTGTGGAACTTCGCCGATTTCCAGACCACGGAGGGGATCATGAGGGTCAACGGCAACAAGAAGGGAATCTTTACCAGACAGCGGCAGCCTAAGACGGCGGCGTTTCTGCTGAAGAAGCGGTGGGAGAACCTGCCGGTGGATTATAAGGGGGAGAGAGGATAATGGTGTTGACAGAGAGGGGCTGATACCATATGATGATACCAGAGTCAAAAGGCCGCAAAATCCGCCGCAAGCTTGCCGGCAAGAGGATTTTTGACCTTTTGACCCGTGGTATCATATAGAGATATCATAACACCCGGAAGGGGCGGGACAGGAAATGAAAGGAGATATGTCCACTATGGATTTTACCAAATCGCGGATACGGAAGGTGGCCAAGGAATTGTTCAATGAGAAGGGCTATCAGTCTGTCTCCATGCGGCAGATCGCCGGGGCAGCCAAGATCAGCCTGGGCACCCTCACCTATCACTATGCCCACAAACAGGATCTTCTGGCCGCGATCATGGATGATACCATCAGCATTTTCCCAAAGACCGCCCCCCAGGACATCTCCGGTCTCCATATGCTTTTTGGGCAGCTGCTGAAATCCGTGGCGGATGCCAGATTCTACTTTAATGACCCCGGCGTCTACCGGGCTTCCCCCACCCTCCAGGAGCAGAGGGATGAGAATGTGGGATGCCTGTTCGGCCTTTTGGAATCCTCTCTGGAAAATCTGGTAAAAAACCAGCTTCTCACACCGAACCTGACCGGGAAGCGGATTCATGAGCTGGCCATGGTCCTGATGCTGAGCCATACAGGCTGGCTTCAGTACAACGCTTCCCGGAGCCGTGAGTATGGGATCACATTGGAAGAACTTCTTCAGGCTCAATGGGCTGCCGTGTATCCCTATCTGACGGAAAAGGGGCTGATGGAATATAAAAAAGAGGTAGATGAAAAAGCCGCGGCGGATATGTGACTGCCGCGGCTTTTGCCGTGGTTTCTTCCTTGCTGGTCTTTGGAGGCTCTGTAGTTTGTTCACTGCTGTGGTAGTCTCCGGGTTTGCCGGAGAAGAGCAGGCACAGCCCTTTGCCACATTGTTAAGTGGTGAGTTTAAAATTTCTATTCTCCTTCCACTGTAACGCTTGAAGAACTAAAAGGGTGTTCAGAACCAAAACAAAGAGCCCCGGAAAGCCTCTTTAAAATTACCCTCACTGCGTGAAGCCGATTGCCGTCAGTACATATCCGATCGCTGCTGATACCATAGGAGCAATAATAAAGGGAACAGCAAGGCTGGGGTTCATAACAATAAAATTTGTACCATTTGTTTCCATAAATTCCTTCATCCAGGCAAAGGATGCTTTTGGATACCTGTTTTTCGAACCATTCCCCTGGAGAACGCAGGGGTTTTATAGATTGTTCACACTGACACATAATCGAAAAACTTTACTATTTTTGTCGAGAATGGTAAAATAAAATTCTCCCCGGTCTCTGGATAAACCATGATGGGAACGCGAGTCCGGGGTGATACGCCGCTCTGGGAGCGGATAGAAAGAAGAGATTGTGTTGATGAGAAAGAAAACGAAGCTGCCGGCTCTGGCCCTGGCAGTGTTTTTGACGGCGGGGTTCTGTGGATGCGCCCCGGCCCAAAGCCCGGCGGAGGAGGTCCCCTTCTCCTGCGCATCCTGCCATGACACCGCCCGAAAGTGGATAAAAAGGTTCCAGGAGAAGCAAAAGGCTGTCCAGGAGAGCCGCAGGTCTTTCCAGGAAGTGGAAAAGTCCCCGACCGCCTCCATGCCCAAGGCGAAGGAAAGACTCCAGGTAGGTCCCGGCATCCAGGCCATCGCCCGGCTTGCCGGTCTCCAGGCCAGAGTGGAGATCTACGGACACGCCTGTGTCGTGGACGTGGACGAGGGAGAGAATCCCTACGACGTCACCTGGGACTACGGAGAGATGTACGACGCCTATGTCAGGGATGTGGACTGGGATCTCCTCTTTGACGGCGACTACTACATCCAGACCTTCCCCGGTCTGGCCCACCTTTACCATAAGGACAAGGCCCTGCTCCTTGGGCACTTCCAGACAGTGGGCATCCATGAGGGACGCCAGGGCTGCCAGGGGTTCAACGTAGCCGCCTACCAGAAGAACTGCGATGCCAAGGTCCGAGAGGCTTTTGGGGATAACTATGAGTGCTACTACTTCTACTATGCCATGAACCAAAAGACCCAGAAGGGGATCGTCACCACCGGCAGCGAAAAGAAGCAGCTGGCCACCAGACTGACCCAAATGCAGCAGGAAGAGCTGGACTATATCAACAAGTACCGGGCGGAGGCGGGGGTAGCCCCCATAGAATACGACGCCGAGCTTTCTGCCCTGGCCTGCTACCGGGCCTACGTCGACGCTCTGGAGGACTGGGATGCCCATGACTGGCTCAAGGCCCCGGAGAATGAGGATAAGATATACGGGATGATGGACATGATCAGGGCAGACCACTGGTCGGAAAACACGGTCCACGGATACCACTACAGCAAGGACTACGTCTTTACGCAAGGCCCGGCTACCCCCTGGTACATCAATTACCGCTACTCCGAGGACCACTATAAGGCCATGATCGCCGGAAAGCACCACTATCTGGGCAGCTCCAACTGCTATATCAGCGACTACAAAAAGGAAAACCCGGAGCATCCCGACGCGGAGGCTGTGTACATCCAGTTTGACGTCTTTGTCCCCGATCTGATCTCCCCCGTCCACAAGTGATCCGGGACGGGGCTTTGCGACTCGCGGCCTCGTCTCCTTTTTGGAACATCTCAGAGATGGTCCTTTGGCGGGTTTCCACAAGAAGCGTTATCAGGTGATTATTCCACGCCAAAGGATCCAGATCTTGCTGTGAATAGGCTCCACTAGGTT
>CAJUJV010000058.1:16673-26244 GCA_910586845.1 uncultured Hungatella sp. | reverse complement strand
GACGCATGGAAAACCAAAGGATTTCACCAGATCCAGAGCCTTTCTGGCCTGAGCCCCGCCGTGCTTCCGGCCCAGCGCATAAAGCTCCTGCTCCTGAAAGCTCTGGATTCCCATACTGACTCTGGTAACGCCCCTTTCTTTTAACAGCGCCATCTTTTCCCCGGAGGTCTGGTTTGGCGCCGTCTCGATGATCCTGACAGGTCTTTCGGTAAATTTCATATACTTTTCCGACATATCGAAGACTCTTTCCAGAAGCTTCTCTTCTAAAAGCAGAGGCGTTCCTCCTCCCACGGTCAGATCAGAAAACACGGCGCCTGCCCGGTCCAGTATCCGGGCATACCGGCCAATCTGCCTCTCCGCTGCATCAAGATACCGTTTCATCTCTTCCTGTCCCAGACCGGTGACCGAGAAGAGATTGCAGTACCCGCATTTGGACTCGCAGAAGGGGATATGGACATAAAGGCTGTGATCCTCTCCGGCAAACCGGTCTCCATAATCTTCCAGGTTTACCCCTGAAAGAGGCCTGTAGGCCGTCTTATGCGGATAACTGTACATATATTGAACATAAGGATTTTTGATGGACATGGCCGATCCTTTCACAGAAAAAAGTGCTTGTAGGGAACCGTGTTGATCACGGGATGATTGATGCCGTGAAACTGACAGCCATCCTCCCCGTAACAGGTTCCGTGATCCGAACAGCAGATCACAAATGCCCCGCCTCTTTTGTCTTTCCAGCCCTCAAAGAGGCGGCCCAGCTCTCCATCCACATACCGCAGAGCCGCCCTGTGAGTGACAAGGCTGTCCTGTCTCGTATCTTCTCCATAGAAATAATTGGGATAGTGGATGGCATCGATATTGAGATAGAGAAAAATCTTCTGTTCCGGGTCCGCCGACGTGATCTTCTTCAGGAGAAAATCAACCTGATTGGCCGTACTGTCCTTTACCGCACAGCCAAAAGAAGGATTCCACCAGCTTTTCCTGAAATATCCGGGAAACACCTTTCCCAGGTCGGATCTTCTGTCGAAAAACGATACTCCGCCTACACACCAGGTATCATATCCCACCTGCTCCAGACCTTCCATGACGGTACTGCCGGAAAATCCGAAAGCCCCCTCCGGAACCTTGTTCCCCATGCCGATCTGCCGTGGAAAGAACAGCATCTCCCGGTCCGACAGATTATGGGCATCGTAGTCGCAGGGCAGGAACCCGGCAAACATGGCGTGGTGGGAGGGCCAGGTGAAATTGCCGGGGGCCTGACGCTTCTGCCAGGGACCGTACCGGTTCAGCACAGGCGTCCCCCCTTCCCTTTCTTCCTCTGCCGCCCCATCATACCTGAGGGTATCCAGGCACACAAATAAAATATCCTCTCTCCCCACTACCTCATTCATGTCCACAGAAGATTTCTTTCGTTTCCCTGACGAGGAAAACAGGCGGAAAGGCACTTCTGCTCCTTCATGTTTTTCCATACAGCCACTCCTTCATCATCTCCGCCTGATGGCGGTAGATCTTATTCTCATCGTAGATATCCTGGTAGATCAGATCTCCCTGTCCGTTCATCTCAATCACCCTGGGACGCAGACTTCCCTTTTCCAGAAGGATGTCCATGCCTGTGCTGCGGAGTCCCCGAAAGCATCCGGCAGCCGTTCTGCACAGTTCCTCCGTCTCCTCCCATATCCGGGAGGGAAGTCCCAGTTCCCGGGCAGACAGGGGATGATTGTTGAGATGCAGGTTGGTCAGAGGCCCTCTGGAAAGTCTGGACAGGAGAAAATCCACCTGTCCGTCCTGAACCACAGCTCTCAGATCATAGGAATATCCCTTATGCTCTGCCTTGGGATACCAGCGTTCCGCCAGACAGTCCAGGGCCGTCAGGCGCCGGACCAGAGACAGGATCTGTTTCCTGTCTGTAAACCGGCGAAGCCGCTTGGTATTCACCAGGCGGCCTGTATCAGGATCCTCCATACTGCAGGTATAGAGGACCATCTGTCCCGTTTTCCTCTGATATCGGAAGGCGGCGGCTCCCGCCGCCCCGGACCCTCTGACCGGTTTGAGAAAGACCTGGGACATCTGTTCCCTCTCCATGGCCTCCAGAAGCTGTTCCGAATGGGAAACACTCTCCAGAAGAGTCTCCGTCACAGGGATCCCCCGGCTCTGCAGGCAGCGTTTACACCCTCTCTTATCCAGAAGACAGATGATGGCCTCCGGATGATTTAAAAAGGTCAGCTTCTGTTCTCCTTCCAGAGACGCCAGCACCTCCAGTTCCTCCTCGTAGCCACGGACCAGGATGTCAAGCTCATCCAGACGGCAGCTGTCCCACAGAGGCGGATCGATCTTCAAAAAGATCCCGGCAGCCGCCCCGTCCCCTGCCATCTGCCGCCGGTCCTTTTGCCAGGTCTTCCAGTCCAGAAGCCTTAAGGCCACTCCCGCTTCCCGGGCCCCTGCCTCCAGATAGACCGTCCGTTTCGTACCTGGATTCCCGAGAAGCAGTATCTGTCTCATTCTGTCAGCATGGCGTTCATCCAGATTTCGCCGTCATACTCTTCCTGTTCATTGGGATCGGACACGTCTACCCGGGCCGGAAGGGCCTTCAGCTTCTCCCCCATCTCATCTGACATATAGTGATAATGGAGATCAAGTACCCTGATATTGGGATACATGGGAATCTTCTCCAGAAGAAGCTGTCCTCCCCTGTCTGTCAGAGTGCCGTTGGCCAGATCCAGAGTGTGGATCCGGCTCATATACTTGCTGTTCAGGACCACTTCAGCCAGTTCATCCTGGATCTCGCTGTCCTCGATCCCCAGATATTCCAGTTTCGGAAAATCAGACTCCTCCAGGAAGGTACGAATAGTATCTGCATCGCCGTCAAAACCGTAATTGTCAATTCCGATGTAGAGGACCAGCTTTTTTAAGCACGGCAGCTTCGCCTTCTGAATAGAGCGGATGACCGACACGGGAAGTCCGCCGCAGATGATGGCCAGAGACTCCAGATTCTCATGACAGATCTCTCCCAGCTCCAGATCCATGCTCCCCTTTATGGTGAGCTCTTTTAACTGAGGCATGGCCGCCCACAGAGCACTGTAATTGCCCTGGAGAATCCATGAAACCTCGCACTCCTCATAATCCATATCGCCGATAAACAGGCTGTCCACATGGGCAAATCTTTCCTTGTTGGCTATGATCCCATCCAGGATTTCCTGACAGTCGTCCTCACAGGCGCTGCCCCAGCTTCCGATCACCAGTTCCGTCACCTGGGGAAATTCCGGGTCGGCAAGAATCTCTTCCACCATGGTGGACGGACCTTTGCCTGCGTCATAGTCATCGTAATCATAGGCGTATTTTTTTGTATTTCCCATCTTTCACTCCTCCTGCGCTTTTCTCTCATTTTATCATAAACCGGCCATCATGTCCACAGTTCCGCCGCTTCCTCACTTCATAATCTGAGCTTATATTATATATAATTAATATTGATTTTACTTATATTAGTTTTCCATGTAGAATGAAGATGTTGTGTTAATTTACTTAAAGATCCACAAAGAGAAACATCATCCAAAGGAGGATTTCAACAAATGGTAAGAGCAATTGTAGGCGCCAACTGGGGCGATGAAGGCAAGGGAAAGATCACAGATATGCTGGCCAAGGAATCTGACATCATCATCAGATTTCAGGGCGGCAGCAACGCAGGGCACACGATCATCAACAATTACGGAAAATTCGCTCTCCACCTGCTTCCTTCCGGCGTCTTCTACGGACATACCACCAGCATCATCGGAAACGGCGTGGCACTGAACATCCCCTATCTTCTGGACGAGATCAAAGCCCTGACCGATAAGGGCGTACCCGCCCCGAAGATCCTGGTATCTGACCGTGCTCAGATCATGATGCCTTACCATGTGCTGTTTGATGCATATGAGGAGGAACGGCTTGGCGGCAAGTCCTTCGGTTCCACCAAGTCAGGCATCGCTCCTTTCTATTCTGATAAGTATGCCAAGATCGGTTTTCAGGTCAGTGAACTTTTCCACGAGGACACTCTGAAGGAGAAGGTGGAGAGAGTCTGCGAGATGAAGAACATCCTTCTTGAGCATCTGTACCACAAACCTGCCGTTGATCCTGAAGAGCTGTTCCAGACTCTCCTGGGATACCGGGACATGATCAGGCCTTATGTATGCGATGTGTCCGCATATCTTTACGATGCTCTCCGGGAAGGGAAAAACATTCTGCTGGAGGGTCAGTTAGGTTCCTTAAAAGACCCTGATCACGGCATCTATCCCATGGTAACCTCCTCCTCCACTCTGGCTGCCTACGGCGCCATCGGAGCAGGGATCCCGCCTTATGAAATCAAGAACATCACCGCCGTGGTAAAGGCATATTCCAGCGCCGTAGGCGCAGGCGCGTTTGTCAGCGAGATCTTCGGCGATGAGGCAGACGAGCTGAGAAAAAGAGGCGGAGACGGAGGAGAATTCGGCGTTACCACCGGACGGCCCAGGCGTATGGGCTGGTTCGATGCAGTCGCCTCCCGCTACGGCTGCCGGATCCAGGGAGCTACCGAGGCGGCTCTGACTGTTCTGGATGTCCTGGGATATCTGGACGAACTTCCTGTCTGCGTAGGATACGAGATCGACGGCAAAGTGACAAAGGATTTCCCCACCACGGGAGATCTGGAAAAGGCCAGACCGGTATACACCAGACTTCCCGGCTGGAAATGCAATATCCGCGGGATCAAAACCTACGAAGAGCTTCCCGCAGAATGCCGGAATTATGTGGAATTTATCGAGAAGGAACTGGGCGTGAAGATCACCATGGTCTCCAACGGTCCCGGAAGAGACGAGATCATTTACAGAAAATAAAAGATTTCACAGAAAAAACCGCAGCTGCTTTCGTCAGACTGCGGTTTTTATTATGATCCTTTTTCAGAAAACCAGAAGTTCCAGAAGCTTTCTCCCTGCCGGCGACATGGCGCTTGACCGATCTATGGCCAGGCAGATCTGACGGCCGGGCATCTCACTGTCAAATTCCAGGCAGAACAGTTCCCCTCTGTCCAGCTTCTCTCTGGCAAAATCCTCTACCACACAGCCGATGCCCATATTCCTGGCGGCAAACTGAACCACCATATCGCTGGTGGCCAGTTCAAATTCCGGAGCCAGCTTTACCCCGCGCTCCTCCAGATACCCGTCGGTAAAGGCCCTGGTGCTGGTGTTTTCCTCCAGCAGGATACAGGGCAGTTTCTCCAGTTCTCCATAGGAAAGGCGCCTGCCTCTCAGATGGCGGAATTTCTCCCCTGCCACAAAGACATTGCGGATCTCCCTCACCGGGATCAGCTCCATGTCTCCCTGGACCGCCACCGGTGTGCTGACCACTCCGAAATCGATCCTTCCGTCGTGGAGAGACTTCATGGTCTCCGGTGTGGGGGCATTGGACACGATAACCTTGATGTTGGGATAAGTCTCATGAAACCGTTCCAGGTAAGGCAGCAGATAAAACTGAAGGGTCATATCGCTGGCGCCGATGCGGACCTCGCCTGTATCCAGATCCTGCATTCTTTTCAGGATCTGCTCTCCGTCCAGGATCATGTTCAGCCCTCTCTCCACATACCCGTAGAGAAGTTCTCCCTCCTGAGTCAGATGGACTCCCTTTGAGGTCCGGACAAATAATCTGCTGCCCAGAGCCGTCTCCAGCTGCTTCACGGCCTGACTCACAGCGGGCTGAGAGATACAGAGCTGCTCTGCAGCCAGAGTGATGCTGCCGAGTCTGGCTGCCTGATAGAAAACCCGGTAATACTCCAGACTGATGTCCATAGGCTCCGCCTCTGCTATCTGACTTCAGCTGCCGGGAACAATTTATCCTTCAGGGCCGCCACCGCATTCTTTACGGTGCCTTCTGCAAAAGGATTGCCAAGGCCTGCAAGCTCAAGGAGCTCAAAATATCCTCTGCTCCCTCCGGCCCGGCACAGGCGGTAATAATCTTTCCAGGCCTGATCCCGGTCTTTCTTCATATGTCCGTAGAACTCAAAAGCTCCCATCTGTGCCAGAGCATAATCGATATAGTAGAAGGGGAACAGGAAAATGTGCTGCTTCTGCATCCAGAATCCGCCTTCCTCCAGAAATTTGTGGCCGTCATAATCCCTCCAGGGCAGATAGATCCGCTCCAGTTCTCTCCACACCTTCCGGCGCCCGGCAGCCGTCATGGACGGGTCTTCAAACACCCTGTGCTGGAACTCGTCCACACACACCATATAGGGAACTGCCTCCAGACTCTCCATCACATGAGAGTAACGGTAACGGTCCGCCTGATCTCCGAAAAACAGTTCCATCCACGGATGGGTAAAAAACTCCATGGTCATGGAATGGATCTCCGCCGCCTCATAGCTGGGAAACACCATATCCAGAAGAGGGATGTTTCTGGCAGCCGTGTAGACTTCAAAACCATGGCCGGCCTCATGAGTCAGCACGTTGACATCTGCGCTGGTGCCGTTAAAATTGGCGAAAATAAAAGGAGACCTGTAGTCGGCAAGAAAGGTACAGTATCCGCCTCCACGCTTGCCCTTTCTGGTATCCAGGTCGAACATGTCGTGTTCCACCATAAAATCAAAGAACTCTCCCGTCTCCGGCGACAGCTCCCGGTACATCTTCCGGGCCTTTTTTACCAGCGTTTCCCTGTCTCCCTGCGGCACTGCATTGCCCTCAGGAAAGATCAGCGCCTCATCATAATACCGCAGTCTCTCAACCCCCAGCCTGGCGGCCTGATCTTCTCTCAGTTTCTGACACAGAGGGACGATCTCTTCCCGGACCTGACGGCGGAATCCTGCCACATCCCGGGGACCGTAATCGTAGCGTCCTCTGGACAGATAGATAAAATCAATATAGGAATCAAATCCCAGCTTCCTGGCCATACCATCCCTGAGGGTAACCATGGCATCATAGATCCTGTCCAGCTCCGGGGCGATCTTCTCATACAGATCTCCCCAGGCCCTCATGGCTTCCTTCCTCTCCTGCCTGTCCCGGCTCTGCATATGCTTTAAAAGGCCGTAGAAGTTGCAGGTCTCCCCGCGAAATTGTACAGAGGCTGAGGCGGTCACCCTGGAATACTCCTGAGTCAGACTGCTCTCCTTCACCAGATCTTCCACAATAGCCGGGTCAGACAGTTTCTGACTTACTTCCATGGCTTTCATAAAATGAGGGCCGAACTCGTTCTTCCACTTCTCGCCGTAAGGCGATTCCAGGATCACCTTCTCGGCTTCCTGGCACAGCAGTCTCAGGGATGGCTCTTCCCTGTTCAGATATTCCATCTCCTTATCATAAAATTCATCACCCGTGTCCGCCGTGTTGCGGATCCTGGCAATGGTCTCCATGGTACTGCGGAGATATTCTCTTTCCTTCTGTTCCAGGAACAGATCTCTCATCTCTTCATAGGAGCCAGCTGTTTTGAGGGCCTGGATCCAGGCCCTCGTCTCTTGTCTTGCTGCTTCCATATCCGGTCTTACATACTTTAACTGCGAAAATTTATCCATGATCCTTTCCTCTGCTAAACCGTGATCTCCGCCTTCATCCCCAGAACTTCCTGATTGTCCCGGAGGATGGGATCGATCACTTCATCCAGGAACTCCTGCACCTGCTCCGGGGCGCGGCCTACGTACCTGGCCGGGTCCATGGTCTTTACAAGTTCTTCCATGGAGAGGCCCACATACCGGGTGGGATCCATGGCCTTTTTCAAATCCTCCAGAGAAAGATTAAAGGCCGGATCTGCCGCAATAAGCTCCAGCAGATTGTTGTCCAGTCCCTCTTCCTTGACATGCTTTCCTGCCTCCATGGACAGACGGCGGATCCTCTCATGGAGCTCCTGACGGTCTCCTCCCGCCTTCACGGCATCCATCATGATGTTCTCCGTGGCCATGAAAGGCAGTTCTGCCATAAAATGCTTCTCAATGACTTTGGGATACACCACCAGGCCGTCCACCACATTCAGATACAGATCCAGAATGCCGTCAATGGCCAGGAAGCCTTCGGGCACGCTGAGACGCTTGTTGGCTGAATCGTCCAGGGTCCTCTCGAACCACTGGGTGCTGGACACCAGCATCGGGTTCATCACATCGGCCATGACATAATCAGCCAGGGAAGCCATACGTTCGCTTCTCATGGGATTTCTCTTATAAGCCATGGCGGAGGAACCGATCTGATTCTTCTCAAAAGGCTCTTCTATCTCTTTCAGATGCTGCAGAAGGCGCACGTCGTTGGAAAACTTGTGGGCGCTCTGGGCAATTCCCGCCAGAACATTCAGCACCCTGGTATCCACTTTCCGGGAATAGGTCTGACCGGACACGGGATAGCAGGAATCGAATCCCATCCTGGCCGCAATCATCTCGTCGGCCCTGCGGCATTTCTCGTGGTCTCCGTCAAACAGTTCCAGGAAGCTGGCCTGAGTACCTGTAGTCCCCTTGGAGCCCAGCAGCTTCATGGAAGACAGGACGTAGTCCAGGTCTTCCAGATCAAGATACAGATCGTGGAGCCACAACGTGGCCCTCTTTCCCACCGTAGTGGGCTGAGCCGGCTGGAAATGGGTAAATGCCAGAGTGGGCTGAGCCTTATATTTCCGGGCAAAATCCGCCAGCTCCGCCATGACATTGATCAGCTTCCTGCGCACCAGTCTCAGGGCCTCTGTCATGATGATGATGTCCGTGTTGTCGCCCACATAGCAGGATGTGGCTCCCAGATGGATGATTCCTTTGGCCCCAGGACACTGCTGGCCGTAGGCATATACGTGGGACATGACGTCATGGCGCACCAGTTTCTCTCTCTCACGGGCGACTTCATAATTGATATCGTCGGCGTGAGCCTTTAACTCGTCGATCTGTTCCTGAGTAATATTAAGTCCCAGCTCTTTCTCCGTCTCCGCCAGGGCGATCCACAGCTTCCTCCAGGTCCGGAACTTCTTGTCCGGGGAGAAAAGGTACTGCATCTCCCTGCTGGCATAGCGCTGGGAAAGAGGACTCTCATATCTGTCGTTCATCGAATCTCTCCTTTACTGGATCCCCAGGCGTCTGAATACTTCCTGATAGGCATCCTCAACGTTGCCTAAGTCTCTGCGGAACCGGTCCTTATCCAGCTTCTCATGGGTCTCCTTGTCCCACAGCCTGCAGGTATCCGGAGACACCTCGTCAGCCAGGATGATCTGTCCGTGATACCGTCCGAACTCGATCTTGAAGTCGATCAGTTCAATGCCCAGTCCGGCGAAATATCTGCGCATCACCTCATTGACCTTAAAGGCATATCTGCTGATGGTATCGATCTCCTCCTGAGTCGCCAGATCCAGAGCCAGGGCATAGTAACTGTTGATAAACGGGTCGTGAAGGTCGTCGTTCTTATAGCTGAACTCCAGAGTGGGACACTTTAACCGGATCCCTTCTTCCATCCCCATCTTCTTGGCAAAGCTGCCGGCGCTGAAATTGCGGATGATCACCTCCAGGGGAACGATCTCCACCTTCTTCACGGCAGTCTCTCTATCGTTTAATTCCTCGACCAGGTGGGTCGGAACCCCCTCTGCCTCCAAAAGTCTGAATACATGGTTGGTCATGCGGTTATTG
>CAJUJV010000058.1:14127-16663 GCA_910586845.1 uncultured Hungatella sp. | reverse complement strand
GGTTCCTTTTTTCTGACCGTCAAAGGCAGTTGCATCATCCTTGTACGATACGATCAGTACATCCGGATCTTCGGTTGTAAAGACTTTCTTTGCCTTTCCTTCATACAATAACTCTTTTTTCTCCATTTTGTATCCACCTGTCCTTTTCTTCATAATAATTATCTGTAGAGTATGTTTTATTATAATATACCGGCAAAGGAAATACAATATGTTATTTCACAACTTTTCCATCCCCGTCTCAGGGGCAATATTCCCGGCGGATCTCCTCCTGGCGGTAAAAATCTATGACGCCTTCTTTCAGGCGGACCCTGATCCCGTAGATCCGGTCTGACGTAAGGTCCGGGATTCCGGAATCTTCGCCGGATGGAATCCTGTAGATGATGATCTCTTTATCTTCCGTAAATTCTACGGCAGGGAAGGGAAGCGTTTTCTGACAGCCCAGAACAAGAAGTTCTGCGGCGATAAAGAAAAAACAGAGCCGTCGGACCCGGCGGCGGTCTGCGGGACGTCTTCTGAATCGTCTCCATGGTTTTCGTTTTTTGTTCATTGGGATACCTTTAAAGAAATTTTACGGGAATCAATGATACTGCAGAAAATTTCAGAAAAGAGCTGCGGCTGCTGAAAGAGGCCGCAGCTCTTTGGATTACCTGCTCTCGTCGGATGCGGATGTGACCCCGGGGCCGTTCATGACATCGTCGGCGCCCTCTTCCAGGTCCTCTGCCATGTCGTCCAGGACTCCTGTGCCGCTCTCTTCCTCATCCTGGCTTCCGGACGTTTCGCTTCCCGTTCCTCCTGTTCCGGACGTACCGTTGGTTCCGTTATTTCCGGAGCCGCCGGTACTGCCGCCGGCAGCCGTAGTGCTCTGGGTGGTTCCGGCCGGACTGGTGGTCTGGTTCTTATCCGATTCCTTATTGCTGCAGGCTGACAGAATACATACAGCCATGGCAAACAGTATGACACTCATGCAAATCTTGATCTTCTTCATAATGGCATTCTCCTTTCTTTTCTGTGTCTATTATGTACACAGGGAGAATGTTTTATTCTTATCCGATGACGTCGGACATACTGTAAAGTCCTGCCGGTTTTCCTGCCAGGAACTTTGCCGCCTCGATGGCTCCTTTGGCAAAAATTGCCTTTGAATAGGCGGTGTGGCTGAAGGTGACCACCTCATCCTTTCCGGCGAAGATCACATCGTGCTCTCCTACGATGGAGCCGCCGCGCACGGCGGAAATCCCGATCTCTTTCCTGTCCCTTTTTTCATGTTTCTGGGACCGGTCATACTCATAATGATACCGGTTATCCATGGCCTCATTGATGGAATCGGCCAGGGCCAGAGCCGTTCCGCTGGGAGCATCCAGTTTCTGGTTATGATGCTTCTCCACGATCTCCATATCAAAGTCCGCAGCCCCCAGAGTCCTGGCAGCCTCCTTCACCAGCTTCAGCAACAGATTGATGCCCAGAGACATGTTGGCCGATCGGAGAACGGCCGTCTTCTCCGACAGCTCTGCGATCTTTGCTGTCTGTGCCTCCGAAAGTCCCGTGGTGCACACCACCACCGGCAGATTCTTCTCCCCGCAGTATTCCAGCAGCTGGTCCACGGCCGGGGCCGAGGCGAAATCGACGACCACATCCGCCTCTTCAGAGCATTCCTTAAGAGAGCCGTATACAGGATACTTCTGAGATATGCTGTTGTTCTTATCGATCCCCGCAACAATTACAATGTCATCCCGCCCGGAGACCAGCTCCGTAATCGTCCGGCCCATGGCTCCGTTGCAGCCATGCATGATCATCTTTACCATAGCGCTCCTCCTTATAAAATCCCGTATTCCCGCATGGCGGCGGCCAGAGCCTCTTTATGAGCCGGCTCCATCTCGGTGAGAGGCAGGCGCAGAGGTCCTGCCTGTCTGCCCATGAGATTCAGAGCGGCCTTGACAGGGATAGGGTTCACCTCGCAGAACAGCTGGCTGATCAGAGGCACCGCTTCAAGCTGCAGCTTCAGGCTCCTCTTCACATCGCCGTCGAAGAAGGACTGACAGATGTCATGAGTCTGCCTGGGAGCCACGTTTGACAGAACGGAGATCACACCCTTGCCGCCCATGGCCAGGAGAGGCACGATCTGATCGTCGTTGCCGGAGTACAGATCCAGGGCTCCGTCAGCCATCTGCATCATGGCGGCGATGGAAGAGAAATTGCCGCTGGCCTCTTTCACTCCCACGATATTGGGAACTTCTCTGCACAGAGTCACTATGGTCTCGGGAGTCATGGTCACTCCTGTTCTCCCCGGAATATGATACAGAAGAATGGGGATACTCACGGACTCGGCGATGGCTTTATAATGGGTGATCAGACCTTTCTGTGTGGCCTTATTGTAATAGGGAGTCACTAAAAGCAGACCGTCGGCTCCTGCCTTCTCGGCTTCTACCGACAGATGGATGGCCTCTCTCGTAGAATTAGAGCCGGTCCCGGCGATCACCGGGATCCTGCCGCGGACTGCCTGGCAGGTATACCGAACCACCTCGATATGCTCCTCATGTGA
>CAJUJV010000058.1:11649-14117 GCA_910586845.1 uncultured Hungatella sp. | reverse complement strand
TAGTGCCGCAGGATATGATGGCATCGGTGCCCCCTGCGATCTGCTCTTCCAGAAGCTCCGCCAGTTTGGGATAATTCACTTCACCCTTATCTGTAAAGGGGGTCACCAGCGCTACCCCTGCTCCCTCAAAAATTGCCATAATGAAAACCTCCTTTATATTCTTTTGTGATATGGTATGCATCCAAAAAGAACCAGCCGAAGCCGGTTCTTAAAGACTTTCTTTAAGTAGGGATTCCCACGACCTCTACTTTCTTTCCATGTCTATACTATCATTGTCCGTTGTCTTTGTCAACTTCCTCGTAATTAATGGTGGAGATCGCATCCACATAGGAGCGCAGCTGTTCCGGAAATACTCTGCCTGTCATCAGAAGTCCCATACCGTCCTCTCTGCCGCACAGAAGTTTCTCAAATTCCTCAATAGAAACAATGTTCTTCTCCAGGATCCCCAGAACCTCATCCAGAATCAGCAGGTCGCACTCGCCGGTAGCCACCACCTTTTTTGCGAAATTAAAGCCGTTGCGGATATTGATCAGTTCCTCCTGCTTCTCCTCCTCGGAAAGATTCTCAAAATAGGTGTCCGCTTTCTCGAAACGGAATACCTTGAACTGAGGCTCCATACATTTTAAGATATCAAGTCCTTCCTGATTGGGGCTGCCTTTCAAAAACTGGATCATAATCACATCCTTCTGTTTCGTCAGCGCCACGATCCCTTTTCCTACAGCCAGAGAGGTCTTGCCGACGCCGTTTCCGCAGATCACTTCCACTTTTCCCTGTTTCATTCTTTTGCACCTCTTTATCTTCCGACTCCTCCGCCTCCTGTAAAGCAGACGGAATCGCCTTGTGCGGTAAACAACTTTGTCCGCATATAGTAGCATATATTTTCATTTTTTGCAAGGTTTCTGACGATATTTTGTCTGTTTTTTACGATTCTCCAAACTCCAGTTTGCTTACGGATACCTCATAGGCCACTCTCTTCTCACATTCACTGTCGCTGAGTTTTTTCGTGTATTCCCTGCTCTGGACCCTTCCCCAGATGCGCACCCGGGCTCCCACCTCAAAACCGGAGGCATACCTGGCGTTCCTGCCCCACGCAATACAGGGAATATAATCTGATTTTCCGTAAGGCCTGTTGACGGCCAGAAGGATATCCGCGATCTCTCTTCCCAAAGGAGTCTTCCGGTAAATGGGAATCTTGCAGATATATCCGTCCAGAAAGATCTGATTGGTTTTGGTATAATCCGTAAACTCTTCCATAAAACTGATCTCTCTCACAAACACGGACAGCACCAGCCGGTTGCGGGTCCCCTCATGCCGGTTATAAGACCGGAACTGACCCGTGGCTTCCACCGTGCAGCCTATGTAATCTTCTCCCACATTGAGAAGTCTTTCCGATATCATCAGCGGGATGATGTCCGACTGCTCGCTGAGACGGCTGACCTCCAGATCCACTACATAAAATCCTTCTCCGAATACTTCATGACTGAACGTAAAACCGGATACGATCTTTCCGATCACAGTCACCTTGTTGTTTTCAATGGCTTTTTCTGACATAGTATTTCTCCTCTTCGACCTTATTAGTTTTTTGCCTTGCAGCTAATAATAAATGTATGCGCTCCCAAGGCCCTCCATGATAAAAAAAGGTCGTGAAGTTTCGACAGAACCAGCCAGCCGGATCCCGGAGATGCCGAAAGGCGGACAAAACCTGTCCGCCTTTTTTTACGTATCAGTTTTTCTTAAAAGAAGCCCGCTTTCTCAGGGTGGGATCCAGGATCCTCTTGCGGATCCTCAGACTCCTGGGAGTCACCTCCAGAAGTTCGTCGGTATCGATAAAGTCCAGACACTGCTCCAGGCTCATATCCCTGGGCGGCGTCAGCTTCAGAGCTTCATCTGCACTGGAAGAACGGGTATTGGTCAGCTTCTTGGTCTTGCAGACGTTGATCTCGATGTCTTCCGCCTTGGGATTCTGGCCGACCACCATGCCTGCATACACCTTCACGCCGGGCCCGATAAACAGGGCTCCTCTCTCCTGGGCGCTGAACAGGCCGTAGGTGATGGATTCTCCGCTCTCATAAGCGATTAGGGAACCTGTTTTCCGGTAGCTCAAATCTCCCTTGTAGGGCCCGTAGCCGTCGAAGATGGTGTTCATGATGCCGTTTCCCTTGGTGTCGGTCATAAACTCTCCTCTGTATCCGATAAGCCCCCTGGCCGGAATGGAAAATTCCAGTCTGGTATAGCCTCCGTTTCCAGGGCTCATGCCCTGGAGCTCTCCCTTCCGTGATGTCAGTTTCTGGATCACGGCGCCGGCAAATTCCTCCGGCACGTCGATGTAGGCCAGTTCCATAGGCTCCAGCCTCTGATTTCTCTCATTAAACCGGTACAGCACCTCTGCCTTGCTGACCGCAAACTCAAAGCCTTCCCTGCGCATGTTTTCGATAAGGACAGACAGATGGAGTTCTCCCCTTCCCGAA
>CAJUJV010000058.1:4676-11565 GCA_910586845.1 uncultured Hungatella sp. | reverse complement strand
TCACATCCGTGTTCAGTTCCCTGAACAGACGGTCCCTCAGATGTCTGGAGGTGACGTACTTGCCTTCCTGACCTGCCAGCGGGCTGTCATTGACCATAAAATTCATGGCGATAGTAGGTTCGGAGATCTTCTGGAACGGGATAGCCTCAGGCTTGTCCACGGAACACAGGGTATCCCCGATATGCAGGTCCGTGATCCCGGATATGGCCACAATGGATCCGATGCCCGCTTCCTGAACTTCCACCTTGTTCAGGCCGTCAAACTCGTACAGCTTGCCGATCTTTACCTTTCTCATGACCCCCGGATCGTGGTGGTTCACCAGGGCGCACTCCTGGTTCACCCTGATCCTGCCGTTGTCCACCTTGCCGACGCCGATGCGCCCCACATATTCGTTGTAATCAATCGTGCTGATCAGCACCTGGGTCCCCTCCTCCGGGTCGCCCTCCGGCGCGGGGATATGTTCGATGATGGTCTCAAACAGAGGGCTCATGTCCTTCGCCTCGTCCTCCAGATTCCTCTTGGCATATCCCTCCCTGGCGGAGGCGAACAGAAACGGGCAGTCCAGCTGGTCATCGGATGCATCCAGATCCATCAGGAGTTCCAGAATCTCGTCTACCACTTCCTCCGGTCTCGCCTCCGGCCTGTCGATCTTGTTGACGCACACGATGACGGACAGATCCAGCTCCAGAGCCTTTCTCAGCACAAATTTGGTCTGAGGCATGGCCCCCTCATAGGCGTCTACCATGAGGATCACGCCGTTGACCATCTTCAGCACACGCTCTACCTCGCCGCCGAAATCCGCATGGCCCGGGGTATCGATGATATTGATCTTCGTATCCTTATAAAATACGGCCGTGTTCTTGGACAGGATGGTGATGCCCCTCTCCCTCTCGATATCGTTGGAATCCATAACGCGCTCTGCCACTTCCTGATTGGCCCGGAACACGCCGCTCTGCTTCAGAAGCTCGTCTACCAGAGTGGTCTTGCCATGGTCAACATGGGCAATGATTGCAATATTTCTCACATCTTCTCTTTTTATTTTCATAATCGTTCCCTTCCTTAACAACACACTACTATAGCATTACGACAGGATAATTGCAAGCATATTTTCTCGGTCCCATGCGTCAGAATACCAGGACTTCCCCCTCCAGGATCCCGTAATATACCGGATCGCTCTCATCTATCCTGGCTCTTCCCGATGTGGCCTCCGTGATCTCCGCCTTCAGCTGCTGCGCCTGTTCCAGAGGCGCCATTACCCGGACTTCCACTTCTTCTGTATACTGACTGTCCATGACGGGGATCTGATTCTGTCCGAGAATGTACTGGATCTTCCCGATCCCGGAATAATCCGTGGTGATCCGGATCTGTTTTCCCGGACGCTTCTCCAGGACAGTGCTGTTTCTCAGACCCTCCTGGGCGGCGCCGGAGTAGGCCCTCACCAGACCTCCTGTCCCCAGAAGGGTTCCGCCGAAATATCGGATGACCACCAGGCATATGTTATGGACTCCGGAACCCAGGATCACATCCAGTATGGGCCGGCCTGCAGTCTGAGCCGGCTCCCCGTCATCCGAGCAGCGCTGGGTCTGGTTTCTGTCCCCGATCACATAGGCAAAACAGTGATGTCTGGCATCCCAGTACTGTTTTCTCATCTTCTCAATAAACTCCGCCGCCTCCTGTTCCGATTCCACCGGACAGGTCCGGGCGATAAACCGCGATTTTTTCTCAACCAGTTCTCCTGTACCGCCTTCCCACAAAACATGATACCTCTCCGTCATGGTCAAATCTCCTTTATCCAATCTGTTATGATTGTCAATCATAGTATAAATTCCGGCTTCTGACAAGCAGGATTTCCGGCTTTTCGCCTCATGCCGGAGTTCCTGTACAAACCTTAAGAATCCGTTCTATTGAATTGCCGGAGAAATTTTGCTATAATGTACCGGTGAAGGAGGACTTCGATTCTATGAATTATGGAAAAAAAGCCACAGAAAAAAAGCTGAAGGATTCGGCTTCCAATACTCACAGATACGCCAGCAGGCTTTTTCTCGGTTTCTTTAAGACCCTGCTGCTTATGATGGTTATGGTCATCGTGGTCGGAGTCAGCACAGGCATAGGCATGATAAAAGGCATCATCGACAGTGCCCCTGAGATCAATATCGAGAGCATCGTCCCCCAGGGATTTGCCACCACCATCTATGACAGCGCCGGCAATCTGACCGATACCCTGGTCATGGCCGGCTCCAACAGGGATCCTGTCACTTATGAAGAGCTTCCCCAGGATCTGATCGATGCCTTTGTCGCCATTGAGGATTCCCGGTTCTGGGATCACAACGGCATCGACCCCCGCTCTATCATCCGGGCCGTCAAGGGCGTGCTTACGGGGGACCGTTCCGCCGGAGGCGGCAGCACCCTGACCCAGCAGCTCATTAAGAACAATGTCTTTAACGGCGGACGGGAACAGAGCTTCGGAGAGCAGCTGGAGCGGAAATTCCAGGAACAGTATCTGGCGGTACAGCTGAGTAAGACCATGAGCAAGGAGATGGTTCTCACCAATTATCTCAACACCATTAATCTGGGCAAGGACTGTCTGGGAGTCAAAGTGGCCGCCAGACGCTATTTTGATAAGGAAGTTTCCGATCTTACTCTGTCCGAGTGCGCCGTCATCGCCGGCATCACCCAGAATCCTTCCAGGCTGAACCCTATCTCCGGCCAGGAACGGAACGCAGAAAAGAGAAAAGTGATCCTCCAGTACATGTTCGAACAGGGCTATATCACCAAAGACGAACAGGAGGAGGCGCTGGCGGACGACGTCTACGCCAGGATCCAGAACGTGGATTCCATCACCAAGGATACTCCCACCCACTACAGCTATTTCACCGACGAACTCATCGGCCAGGTTCTGGAGGCCCTGACAGAGGATCTGGGCTATTCCTACAACCAGGCCCACAACCTGCTCTACAGCGGCGGTCTCCAGATCATGACCACCCAGGATCCGGCTCTCCAGGCCGTCGTGGATGAGGAGATCAATAATCCGGACAACTATCCCACTGTCCAGTACTCTCTGGAGTACCGGCTGTCGGTCACTCACTCTGACGGCGAGACCACTCACTACTCCCAGGAGAACATGAGGACCTGGCATAAGCAGGTCCTGGGAGATACCGACTTTGACGCCCTCTACAACAGCGAGGACGAGGCCCGGGCAGACGCGGAAAACTATAAGGCATACGTTGTCCGGGAAGGAGACCAGGTTATCGGAGAAAGTATTACTGTCACCCTTCAGCCCCAGATTTCGTTTGTGCTTATGGATCAGGCCACCGGCCAGGTAAAGGCCATCAGCGGAGGACGGGGACCCAAGACAGCCAGCCTCACCTTAAACCGCGCCACCAACGTACCCAGGCAGCCAGGATCCACCTTTAAGGTCATCACGGCCTTTGCTCCGGCTCTGGATACGAGAGGCGCTACTCTGGGGACCGTCTACTACGACGCCCCCTATACCATAGGAAGCAAAACCTTCCGTAACTGGTATTCCAGCGGATATCAGGGATATTCCAACATCCGGGACGGGATCATCTACTCCATGAACATCGTTGCAGTCAGATGTCTTATGGAGACGGTTTCTCCCCAGCTGGGCGTGGAATACGCCCAGAATTTCGGTATCACCACCCTGACCGACACCGACTATAATCCGGCCACCGCTCTGGGCGGCCTGACAAAAGGCGTTACCAATATGGAGCTGACTGCGGCGTATGCCTCCATCGCCAACAACGGCGTATATACCAAACCCGTATTCTTCACCCAGATACTGGACCGCAACGGCAAGGTACTCATCAGCACCGAACCTGAGACGCACCGGGTGCTGAAGGACTCCACCGCCTTTCTTCTGACAGATGCCATGGAGGATTCCATGATCAGCAGCAGAAAGTTTTCCAGAGCAGGTTCCGGTCCCTCTGCCACCAGCACCAGAGCCAAGCTCCCCGGCATGTCCTGTGCCGGAAAAAGCGGTACCACCACCAGCAACAACGATGTATGGTTCGTAGGATATACTCCCTACTATACTGCCGGTGTCTGGGTGGGATTCGACCGCAACCAGAAGCTGTCCTCCTCTGCCGGTGAGACCAATTATCACAAAGACATATGGCGAAAGATCATGTCCCGGATCCACGAGGGCATGAACGATCCCGGTTTTCCGGTTCCTGACAGCATAGAGACAGCCCAGATCTGCCGCAAATCCGGCAAACTGGCAGTAGCCGGAGTGTGCAGCGCCGATCCCAGAGGGAATGCGGTCTACACGGAATACTTTGCCAAGGGCACGGTGCCCACAGAGGTCTGCAACAATCATGTATCGGCAGCGGTCTGTTCGGAATCTCACATGCTTCCCACAGAATTCTGCCCTGAAAAGATCACCGGAGTCTTTATGTCCATCCCCACGGGTGAGACGGGAGGAACCGACGATTCTGTGTTCCTTCTTCCGGAGACATGTACCATCCACACGGAGACCTCCACTATCCTGGATCCGGAGACTTCGGAAACAGGCGAGCAGACCTATCCCTTCGGTCCGGGATACGGCCCGGGATACGGTCCCGGATATGTCCCTTCCAATCCGTCGGGAGGAGGAAATACCACAGGGCCCGGTCAGACCGACACGCCCTCTTCTTCATCTGTGCAGTACGTCAATCCTGACGACCTGCGGTAACACCCCTTTCAGAGGCCTGTGCACAGAAAAAAGCGGACTTTCAGAAATCTCTGATGGTCCGCTTTTATTTGTGCCTAGCTTTTCATTTTCGGTTTAAAGATCTGCGCCCCCAGATATCCGAAGACCAGGGCCCCGCAGATCCCTGCGGCACTCCCCGTAAAACCGCCTTTGAACACTCCCAGGAATCCGTCTGTCCCGATCCCCTCCTTCACCCCTTTCCAAAGGGTATTGCCGAATCCCAGAAGAGGCACCGTGGCCCCGGCTCCGGCCCATTTGGCAAAAGGCTCATAGAGTCCGATACATCCCAGGATGCTTCCCAGGACCACCAGGGTCACCATAATCCTTCCAGGCATCATCTTCGTCTTATCCAACAGGATCTGCACCAGTCCGCAGATCAGTCCTCCTACCACAAATGCTTTCAGATAATCCATCTCTCGCCGCCTCCTTATCCGCAGGTTTCCAGTACCACACCGTGGCAGATACCGGGGATCGTCTGTCCCTCGTTGAAGCTCACAGTAGACAGAAGTGCTCCTGTGGGCAGAAACAGCACCCGTTTCCACTCTCCGGACCGGATCCTGGGAAGGATCAGGGAGCACAGGGTCACGGCCGCACAGCCGCATCCGCTTCCTCCTGCATGGGTATCCTGAGATTCCCTGTCATAGATCTCCATTCCGCAGTCCATATGGATGTCTGTCAGATCGCTGCCTGACTGTTTCATCATATCAAGAAGGATCCGGCTTCCCACTTCTCCCAGATCCCCGGTGATAATCCTGTCATACCAGGTCTCATCCACTCCGAAATCTTCAAAATTCTGCCGGATGGTATGATAGGCGGCAGGAGCCATGGCAGCTCCCATGTTCATGGAGTCCCTGGCTCCGAAATCCACGATCTTTCCCGGCGTCACGCCGGTGATCCTGGCAATGGCGTTCTGGGCATATTTTTCTCCGCTGGACACTACCGCCGCCCCGGCCCCCGTCACGGTCCATGTGGCCGAAAAAGGCCTCTGATTGCCGTAAGCCAGGGGAAACCGAAACTGTTTTTCGGCTGTGGCGAAATGGCTGGAGGCCATGGCCAGAACCCGGTCTCCATAGCCTGCGTGGACCGTCATGGCTCCCAGACACAGAGCCTCGGCCATGGTGGAACAGGCTCCGTACAGTCCGAACAGAGGGATCTCCATGTCCACGGTGCCGAATGAGGTGGCGATCAGCTGTCCCAGCAGATCACCCGCGAAGAGATACCTGATCTCCTGCCTTCGGATGTCCCCCTTCTCCAGTGCCAGGTCTGCCGCCTGCTTCTGCATGGCCGACTCTGCCTGTTCCCAGGTGTCCGTGCCGAACATCTCGTCCTGCTCCACCACATCGATCAGTTTCCCCAAAGGCCCCTGTCCCTCTTTCTTTCCGGCCACAGAGGCAAAGCTTGTGACCACCGGAGGGGTCTCGAATTCAATGCTGGATTTTCCTTTCTGCATAGTTTCACTCCTTTTTGGCTTTGGTTTCAGTGTTACTATGTCCAAAGGAATGAGGGAATATGCAGGCAAAAACAACGCTTCATTTTTTGATTCGATTTTATGATCTGTGTTCCTTTCCGCAGAACCGGCATCCGAAAGGAGTCGCCGCGCAGCCTCCCAGGGCCGTCTCCCGCAGTTCGTAGGGCATCTTTTTTCCCACACGATACATGGAAGCCAGCATCTCGTCAAAGGAGATCCACTGGCGGATGCCTGAGAGAGCCAGTTCCGCGGCCACCAGCGCATTGGCCACCCCGGCCGCATTGCGGTTCTGGCAGGGATATTCCACCAGTCCTCCCACCGGATCACAGGCCAGGCCCAGCATGTTCATCAGGACCACGGAAGCTGCGTCCAGACACTGTCCCGGTGTTCCGCCCATCAGTTCCACTGCCGCGGAAGCCGCCATGGCGGCGGCCACTCCCACTTCTGCCTGACAGCCGCCGACGGCTCCGGCCACGGTGGCGTTGCGCATGGCCAGATATCCCACGGCTCCGGCATTGAAAAGCCCGTCAGTCATCTCCTGTCTTGATAAATGGTATTGGTGTTCCAGAGACAGCAGAAGCCCCGGGACCACTCCGGCTGAACCGGCTGTGGGAGCCGCCACAATGATGCCCATGGAAGCGTTCACTTCCAGGACCGCCATGGCATAGGTAACGGCAGAACCCAGCACATTTCCGCAGATGTCCTGCCCTTTC
>CAJUJV010000058.1:0-4666 GCA_910586845.1 uncultured Hungatella sp. | reverse complement strand
TGATGAGTCTCCAATCTCTTGGCCTCGCCTCCGATCAGGCCTCCCATGGACTTTACCGGGTTCCTTAAAGGTGTATAGGCCGATATTTTCATGGTATCGAGCACATTTTCCATCCGATCCTGGATCTGCTCCGCGTCTGCCTCTCCCATATCGCATTCCCGCTGCCTCATGACCTGTGAGATCTTCCAGTGATTCTCATCACACAGTTTCAGCAGCTCCTGTCCGCTTTTAAAATCAATCATCACTGCCTCCTCCCTGTCCGTTCTGAACGATCATCACATCTTCTACAAGAGGATTCTCCAGAAGTTTCCCCTTTATGTCTCCCGGAAGCCGGTTATCAGATTCCACGATCGTATAGGCCTTCTCTCCCTTGGACTCACGGAAGATCCGCATAAAGGCAATGTTCACGTCCGCTTCACTCAAAATCCTGGTAATATGGGCGGCTACCCCGGGCCTGTCCTGCTGGATAACGATGACGGCGTTATATTCTCCCGTAAAGTCCACCTCCACCTGATCGATCCGGGCGATCCGCACCTTTCCTCCTCCCAGGGACTCTCCTCTCACGGTCATCTCCTGTCCGCTGTCGCTGATCATCCGGATGTCTACGGTGTTGGGATGGATATCCGTCTCCTCCGTATTCACCTTAAACACAAATTCCAGTCCCCGTTCCCTGGCTATGGACAGAGAATCCCGGATCCTGATGTCGTCGGTGGCAAAGCCCATGATCCCTCCCAGAAGCGCCTGATCGGTTCCGTGTCCTTCATGAGTCTTGGCAAAGGAACCGTAGAGGGTAAATTCCACTTTTTTCAGCCTGCCGCTGCATATCTTCTGAGCCAGCCCCGCGATGGCGCAGGCGCCGGCTGTGTGGGAACTGGAAGGCCCTACCATCTTAGGCCCCAGTACGTCAAATACACTTATAAATGACATGTCTTTTCTCCTTGTATCTCAGAATAAAAAAATATACCACAGGTTCTCTGATCCTGCCACTGCTTAACCTCTCAGAAGCAGAATGTCATGAGGATCAATCCAGACCCGGATCACATCTCCCTCCCGGGCCTTCCCTCCGACACCATGAACCGCCCACTGTTCCTTGGGCATCTCCAGCCGCAGCCGGGCGCTGACGGAAGGATCCCGGGATTTCAGGGAGGCAGCCATGACTATCATATTGAATACATCCTCCACGATCCTTTCGATCCGGCATTCTATGATATTGCCGGTCACATGGGGCATGTCTTCACTCAGGATATGGATATAGTGGCTCCTCACTCCGATATGGGTGATCCCCTCCGGCACCGGACGGCCGCACTCCAGACTTACTCCCCAGTCTCTGGCATAGACCCGGGTCCCGTTTTCCGGCTCTGCCGCCGAATAATTCTTACAGCCTGACAGCATACAGGCCGCCATGGTCTCCGGTTCCTCGAACATGGCCTTCACCGGAACCACCGGAGTCGCCGTTCCCCGGTCCATGACACAGGCGCTTTTGCAGATCCGGTAAATCTCGTCGCGGCTGTGAGATACAAAAAGAACCGTCCCTCCGAATTCTTTCAAATGATCCATCAGTTCCAGCTCCAGCTTCCAGCGCAGATACCCGTCCAGAGACGAGAAAGGCTCGTCCAGCATCAGAAGCTCCGGTTTCATCAGCAGGATCCTGGCCAGAGCCACCCTCTGCTGCTGGCCGCCGGACAGCTGTCCCGGCCGCTTCTGCTCCAGTCCGGTCAGACAGAAACGCTCCGCCATCTCCGCCGCTGCCTTTCTGGCTCTGGTCCTGTCTTTTTCCCATGCTTTCAGCCCCATCATAAGATTCTTCTCCACCGTCATGTTGGGGAACAGGGCATAATTCTGGAACAGAAGCCCCATGCGGCGCTTCTGAGGCGGAAGATCAATCTTTTTCTCCGAATCGAACATGGTCTTTCCGTTGAGCACGATCCTTCCTCTGTCCGGCTTCATGATGCCGGCGATACATCTGAGGGTCGTGCTTTTGCCGCAGCCGGAAGCCCCCAGGATCCCCATGACCTCATCTTCTGCCTGAAACCGGGCGGAGAGCCGAAAACCGCCCAGGTCTTTCTCAATCTCTACATACAACGACATGGTCAATCCCTTCTGCCTTCCCTGTTTTTTCGCTCCAGCATATTCACGGTCAGAAGCACCACCGCCGAGATCGCCATGTTTACCATGACCCACTTAAATGCCAGTTCTTCCTGATCCGTCCGCCAGAGCTGATATACGGTGGTGGATATGGTGGCTGTCCTGCCCGGCGTATACCCTGCCAGCATACTGGTGGCGCCGTACTCTCCCAGAGCCCTGGCAAACGCCAGCACCACTCCGGCCAGAATCCCCTGGCGGCAGGCAGGCAGGCGGATATGCCAGAAGATGTAGGCATTGGACAGCCCCAGAGTCTGTCCCGAGCAGGCGAGAGTTTCGTCAAAGCTTTCAAAAGCCCCTCTGGCCGTCCGGTACATCAGCGGGAAAGACACTGCCACAGCGGCAAAGATCCCTGACTGCCAGGTCATGACCAGCCTCATGCCGAACTGCTCCAGGAACCATCTTCCAAGGGGCCGCCTGGTTCCCAGGAGAAGCAGCAGGAAATATCCCACCACCGTAGGCGGCAGCACCATGGGAAGCGTCAGGATCACATCCAGGACCCCTTTCACCACCCGGTTCAGCTTTGCGATATAACAGGCTGCAAAAATTCCTGTGAAGAAGACGATCACGCTGGAGATCAGCGCGATCCTCAGTGAGTTATAAAGGGGATACCAATCCATACGTTTCTCCTTATCCGCGGTTTTATCCGGAGACAGCCTCTGTTACTGTCTTGCACACTCTGCCGCCGTTCCCCTCAGAATCCTCAGCCCGTGGTCAAGAGAATCGAGAATAAAACCCAGGCTCTCCTTCACGGCTTTCGGGCTTCCCGGCAGATTCACGATCAGAGTCTTTCCTCTGATCACAGACACCCCCCGGCTCAACATGGCCCTCGGCGTGATCTCCATGGACTTAAAGCGGATATACTCCGCAATCCCCGGAGCATTGCGGTCCGCCACCGCCATGGTGGCCTCCGGAGTCTGATCCCGCATGGAAAATCCTGTGCCGCCGCTGGTCACCACCAGATCCACCTGGCGCCCGTCTGCCAGGCGTTTCAGCTGAGTCTTCAGCGCCGCCGGCTCGTCGGGAAGGATCATAGTCTCCACCACCTCATATCCTGCATTTTCCAGCATGACTTTTGCGGCAGGTCCGCTCTCGTCTGTCCGTTCTCCTCTGGAGCCCTTATCGCTGACCGTAATCACGGCCGCCGTAAAAGGCCTTTCCGGGTCAGGAAGGGTGACTGTCAGCCGGTCTCCCGGGCAGATGTCTCCCTCTTTGATCACCTCCGCAAAGACGCCCTCATGAGGCATGATACACTCCCCCATCCGTTTAAAGATGGCACAGTGGCTGTGGCATTCCTTCCCGATCTGAGTCATTTTCAGTTCCGCGGTACCCACTGTAAACCGGCTTCCCACAGGCAGGCTTTTAAAATCGATGCCTTCCACCACCAGATTCTCTCCAAAAGCTCCGTGATCTACATTGGCCCCTCTCTCATTGAATTCCCTCACCTTGTCATAGGAAAGAAGGCTGACCTGGCGATGCCAGTTTCCTGCGTGGGCATCTCCGTCGATGCCGTGGCAGGGCCGTACATGGATCCGGTCCACTCCCTTCTTTTCCGTTCCCTTTTTCTCGCTGACACAGACCGCCTTTACGATCCCTGTCAATTTGTCTGTTCCTGCCGGCATATCGCTCATCTTTCGCTCCTTTCTCTCTCTGAAGACCTGGGATTCACAAATTCACCGCTTTTTCCGCCCGTCTTTTTTTCCAGATACACGGCTCCGATCTCCATGGATTTATCTACTGCCTTACACATATCATAGATAGTGAGAAGAGCCACGCTGACCCCTGTCAGCGCCTCCATCTCCACCCCTGTCTTCCCCGTGGTGCAGGCCGTGCAGACTGCCTGGATCTCATGATTCTCTTCCTTCATCTCAAACTCGACGGCCAGCTTCGTCAGATTCAGAACATGGCAGAGGGGAATCAGTTCCCATGTCTTCTTGGCTCCCATGATCCCTGCTACCCGGGCCACGGCCAGCACATCCCCCTTTTTCATGGAACCCCGGGCCACCTTCTCAAAACACTCCTGACTCAGGAAAATACTTCCCCGGGCTACAGCCTCCCGCCTGGTATCCTCCTTTTGCCCCACATCTACCATCCAGGCATTGCCCTGTCCGTCAAAATGCGTAAATTCCATCTGAAGCCTATCCTCCGATCCTCACCATATTTTCATTTTCCGTCATCTGTTCCGGATGCTCGAAGCAGTGTGCTCCCGGTTTTCCCCATATGGTCTCTCTCATGGTATCCAGAAGCTTCCGTTCCTGTTCTTCCCCGGTATCGCCGCTCCGAAGGATACTCATCAGGTCCGCCCCGTCCTCATAACAGAGACAGCTTTTGAGATAACCCCGGGAAGTGAGACGAACCCGGTTGCAGCTGTCACAGAATTTGCCGTGGATGGCGCTGATGAGGCCTATGCTTCCCTCAAATCCCGGGATCCTGTAATAGACTGCCGGACCGTTGCCGTGGACTCGGTGGTCCTCTTCCAGGCCGGGATACATGGCCTTAAGCCGGGACAGCAGCTTTCTGTGAT
>CAJUJV010000057.1:9200-26650 GCA_910586845.1 uncultured Hungatella sp. | reverse complement strand
TTATATTTAACAGTGCAAATCACAGGTTATCTTCTCTATCCACCTATCCATTTCCCATATTTTTTGAGGAATGGGATTTAGATGTAAAAGATATTAAAAATGCGTGGGATAACAAAGGTGATATCGTTATCGGAAATGATGTTTGGATTGGTTATGAAGCAGTCATTTTAGCAGGTGTTACGATTGGAGATGGTGCTGTTATCGGAACACGAGCTGTCGTTACAAAAGACATTCCTCCATATACAATCGTTGGCGGTGTTCCTGCAAAGCCTATAAGAAAACGTTTTACCCAGGAAACGATTGATTTTCTGCTTAAAATAAAATGGTGGAATTGGTCTGAAGAATATATCCGGCAGCATATAACCGAGATACAATCAGGAAATGTCAAAATTGCGAACCAATTCGAATGTTTGGTTTTATTTTGATTTATTTTTTGCTGTGACATTAAGTAAATGGAATAGTGGCAGTATTTTTATTTGACTCATTTTATAAGCCGAAATATCAAAAGATGAAAGAAAAAAATTTTGATATGTCGGTTTGCCAGAGATTGGATGTAAAAGAGCAGATGGAATAGTACAGGCATTGCTGGACAAGGCAAATCCAAGCGGTGCAGTTTATGGAAAAGCCGCATTTAGGCAAGGATTCAGGGATGGGGTGATCGAGGTACTCGGGCAAAGGTTGATTTCCTGGTAAAGCTCGTTGTCTGCATTCCGGATTTCATGGATACTGCACCAGCCGTATGCGCCGCGTCCGCCGTCCGGGGATAAGTGATGGCCGGGCGGATTAATTCATCACTGTAAAAATGCTGATTGAACAGGTCAAACGGCTTTGTCGAAAAAAACAGTACATTTTTGCAATAAGAATATTGACACGGTGTCAGATAGGATATATGCTAATAAAAATGACATGATGTCAGAATTAAAAGGAGTATGTGCCTATGAAGAAAAATATCGGCTCACAGTTGGCGCTATATCCTGCGCCAGTTACTGTTGTAGGTGCCATCCAATCTCCCCTTACGTTGGAATGTAATGTGGTGGATATCTACGATACCCTTGATTTTGAGAACTTTATCTGTACCATTGACAGCACATATGTTGCGGAAGAATATCTGAATGGGGAAGGCAAGGTTAATTACACTACTTTGAAGCCAGTGTTGTTTGAGTTTCCCACCTACCAATATCTAAGAACTGGTGAAGTCATTGGTAAGTGTCTGTCTTTCAAGAAAACATGGGAAAAATAGGGAGATATGCTTATGCCGAAAATAACGCCAGAACAAACAAACGCCCGAAAAGAAGAAATTATCAACGCCTGCGAAGAACTCTACAAGACCATGAGTTTTAAGGAGATTACAATTAAGGAAATCGGAAATGTCACCAGCTTTACCCGCACATCGATCTATAACTATTTTCAGACGAAGGAAGAAATTTTTCTGGCACTGTTGAAGCGGGAATATGAACTGTGGATCGCTTCCCTGCGCCAGACGATGGCAGAACGAAAGGCGATGACAAAGGATGAATTTGCGGATATGCTGGCTCGTTCTTTGGTTGATCGAGCTCAACTGCTCAAAATTATGTCTATGAACCACTACGATATGGAGACTGAGAGCCGCCCGGAGCAGTTAATGGAGTTCAAAGTGTCGTATGGAGAATCCATCCACACGGTTATGGCCTGTCTCCATCAATATTTTCCGGATATGGAGATTGCAGATAAACAGAATTTTATCTACACTTTCTTCCCATTCATGTTCGGAATCTACCCTTACACCTTTGTCACTGAAAAGCAGAGGATAGCAATGGAGGAAGCAAATGTAAACTATGTCTTTATGACGATTTATGAAATTACTTACAATTTTGTAAAAAAATTTTTGGATTAGGAGGATTGGGATGAGGATAGTTATCATCAAAGGCAGCCCACATAAAAAGGGTTCTTCTAATATGTTGGCGGAGCAGTTTATAAAAGGCGCACAAGAGGCCGGGCATACCATCGTGGAATTAGATGTGGCGCATATGGATATACACCCATGCCTTGGATGTGAGCATTGTGGCATGGACGGGCCGTGCGTACAAAAGGATGATATAAATGAAATCAGGGACTCTCTGCTTTCAGCGGACATGGCGGTGTTTGTGACACCGGTCTATTACTTCGGAATGTCAGCGCAGCTTAAAATGGTCATTGACCGCTTTTACAGCTATACCATGAAACTTTCTGCAAAAAAACTAAAAGCGGTGCTGATTGCCGCAGCATGGGACTCCAATGAAGATGTGATGCCCTATCTTTTGGAGCATTACAAAAAGCTGTGCCGGTATATGAATTTTACTGACTGTGGGCAGGTTCTGGGAACAGGCTGCGGAACGCCCTCAATGACGAAGTGCAGCAGCCATATGGAAGAGGCCTATCGGCTTGGAAAATCTTTAACACAAAATTAGGGAAATCGGATTTGAATGTTTCCCGTATCTGCATGGCTGCATGGGCTTTGGAAATGCGGCAACGGGGCAGCATAGCTGGACGGCAAAATTCACCCCTCGGACGCAGGACGAGATTGACTATTTAGAGGAAAATATGAAGTTGTGCTGATCACGTACCCTTATATGGAGTAAGGTTTTGAGAGTGTATTGTGTGTATAGTGTATGAAAATAGTAGAAAATAGGAACTACATACACAAACAGAAAGAAAATAGTGTATGGTGTTGTAGTAGTTGGCTTGCAGGAGTAGAATTCTGGAAGTCAGCTTTTTATGTGGATTTATGAAATGTGATTGTAGAGGAAGTCAGATTTTGCTATAATATGGATGTAGCAGTGTGCTAGATGAAATCAATCTGCGAGGACATAATATGGATGAAATTAAGAGAACCTTTACGAAAGTGGTTGCTATTATAGAAAGTGCAAAAAAGAATGCATATCGGAAGGTAAATGAAGAGCTGATCAATATGTATTGGCGTGTAGGGCAATTTATCAGCGAAGAGGCAAAAACAGCATCCTATGGAGATTCATTTATTGATGAACTTTCCAGATATATACAAGATACATTTCCAGGGATAAAAGGGTTTAATCGTCGTGGCCTTTATCGTATGAAACAATTTTATGAAACTTATGCGAATTATGAAAAAGTGTCACCACTGGTGACACAAATCAATTGGACCAACAATCTGCTGATTTTGTCGGGAACAAAAAGCATTGAAGAAAAAGAGTTTTATTTAAGATTATGTATACAAGAGAATTATAGTAAACGTGAGTTGGAAAGGCAATTAGACAGTGCCTATTATGAACGTTATATGTTATCGAAGGGGAAAGCACTGCCTGAAGGAATTAAGAAAATGAACAATAATCCGTTTTTTGATTCTTATATTGTTGAATTTCTAGATTTGCCAAGTCCATATAAAGAAAATGATCTTAGGAAAGCATTGATTTTAAAAATGCGAGATTTTATTTTGGAATTGGGAAGGGATTTTACATTTATAGATGAAGAATATAAAGTGCAGGTTGGCGGAGAAGATTATGCGATAGATTTATTGTTTTTTCATCGAGGGTTACAATGTTTAGTGGCGTTTGAACTAAAGATTGGAAAATTTAAGCCGGAATATGTTTCAAAGATGGATTTTTACCTGGAGGCGTTGGACAGACAGGTGAAAAAGGAGCATGAGAACCCAAGTGTAGGATTGATCTTGTGCGCAACAAAGAATGATGAAGTAGTTGAATACGCAATGAGCAGAAGTATGTCGCCAATGCTTGTGTCCGAATACAAATTGCAGTTGCCAGATAAAAAAATATTGCGGGAAAAATTGCAAGAATTAATAAATATATCGGAATAATCTTAAGTTAATGCTACAGTTAATCGAAATTACTTGCATGGAATATTATGAAAACAGGGGTATTCATTTTGAAACTTTCAAGACTAAAGCTTTATAATTATCGTTGTCTTGGTGATGTAGAACAAGTTATTGATATTGATAATATTACAGGATTTATTAAAAATACAGAACTGAAAGAACAGCAGCATTGTTGGCATTAAATTGGTTGTTTTTTATAAACGAAAATGTTATGCTGTCTATAATAAGAAGTGAGATATACCAGTTGAAGAAACGAGTTTTCACATCCTATCTGGCGGGGCGAAGTTCCCCGGATTATGAGTACTTTTGTGGAGAGTTATGATTTTTCCGGCAAGACATTGGCTGCGTTCTGCACTTCCGCAAGTAGCGGGTTTGGCAGCAGCGATTCGGCTCTGAGGGATGCGGCAGGCACTGCTGTATGGCTTGACGGACGTCGTTTCTCCGCAGGTGCGTCAGCGGAAGATGTCATGGAATGGGCAGAGGGGCTTGAAATTAACTGAACAGAAAACGGTGCGTGCATGATAGAAGCCCGCAGGTTCCATTCATCATTTTTCTATATTTATACGAAAGATTATATTGACTTCCAAAATTTTGAAGATAATCCTCCAGAAGTCAAGGGAACTTTTATACATGAATATTGTCATTATCTTCAGGATGTTTCAACGACATTTGCTATTTATGTTTTACAGGAAGGAAAGGACCAGAACATGAATGCAGATACTTTACTGTTTTTTGATAAACATATGGATGCGCTGCCCATATATGAGGCATTTGAAGAACAGGTTATGAAAGAAATTGATAATGTGAGAGTAAAGGTGCAGAAAAGTCAGATTTCATTTTATAATAAGCACCTGTTTGCCTGTGTATCCTTTGCCGGGGTGAAGAAGAAAAAAGACTGTCCGCCTGCTTTTATCGTGGTAACTCTGGGGTTGAATCACAGGGTGGATTCGCCTAGGATCGACATTGCCACAGAGCCATATCCGAACCGGTGGACCCATCATCTCCTTCTGGCGGACAGGAAAGAGGTCGATGAGGAGCTGATGGTATGGGTGAGAGAGGCAGCGGCTTTTTCAGATGCAAAATAACTTGTTATTCTGACTTTTCATTTTGCGTTCTGTTATCTTGTCCAGTTCTGTCACATGGCTGCAGAGCAGGGGAGAAAGAGGGTCGTATGACTGAAAATTCCGTTTGCGGATCCCGGAATTGTGATTGGCATAACAGTATACACAGCCGTTTTGGCAGGTGTTATAGAAGCCCAGATCAATACTTGCGATACAGCCGCAGTTTGGTCTTTGATTTTTATCTTTTGCAGTATCCACAGGACAGCCCAGCAGTTTTGAAATGAGTCTGTCGTCGATACACCGGCCGTGTTCTATACCATAGGAAGACAGATCGATATCTTCCGCACATGTATCGATTATCAGACCGTGCCGGTGGGCAATCTCTGAAAGGTTTTCTGCAAGGACATCCTTCTGTATACGGGACGGTTCGTAAATATTGTTATCCTTTAAAGTACGGGAAATCTTTGCGTACAGATCAACAAAGCTTATGGTTACTTTTTCCGTATAGGGGCATAAGCGCTCTGCAAGATAGCGGAACCTTTTTATATGCCAGTCCACAGAGTATCTGTCGTTGACAATAATGGGATCATAGCGCCATATCACACGCATTTTTCCGATACGGCGGGATAAGGCCTGAAACGTATGGATCCTTGTCTCCACATCTGGAAGATCTGTCTCAAGATCTTTGCCGTAGGCGTTAAGAGTAAACTGAAAATAGTACATATAGCTTTCCAGAGCATTGAGCTTATCGATCATCGGACCGGGATTTTTGCTCCAGAAGACGATACAGTCAACCACGTCGGGGGACAGGCTGATCTTACTGATCTGATGGATATTCACAGGATTTCGGACAAAGGCGTATTGCTCGTTTAACCGGTTTATAAACCAGTCTGAAAAGAAGGCCGGTATGTCGGTTCTCCGGCTTGCACTTATGATCATATTGGCTGCTCCAATCATTTATTAAGCGTTTGAACATATGTTCTGATTCATGATAACATGAATATGGTTTTAAAGCAACACTTTTGTCATTGGAGAGGAGAAGATTGTGAAATGATTCGATTTACGGCGGGAGGCAAGACGGTTTCGGTCCATCCGGGCAGCGGGTCAGGAGGGCCGGTCGTGTATCTGAATACGTTTGCCGATGAGGGAGAGCGCGTGTACAGGGAGCTGCAGGCAGAATCAGCTCCCGATTTTTCCCTTGTGACGGTCAGCGGACTCAATTGGGACCATGATATGGCCCCGTGGGATATCCCTCCTGTTTTTCCGGGCAAAACAGCCTGCAGCGGCGGAGCGGATGAGTACCTGGAACTCCTGACAGAGGAGATCATGCCCAGGGCGGAAAGAGAGATCCCCGGGGAGATCTTGTGGAGGGGAATAGGCGGATATTCCCTTGCCGGATTGTTTGCGGTGTATTCTCTTTATCAGACGGAGGTTTTTTCAGGAGCGGCCAGTATATCAGGTTCCCTCTGGTTTCCGGGATTCCGGGAGTATGTGTTTTCCCATGAGATGAAAACAGCTCCAAAACATGTCTATTTTTCTCTGGGCGACCGGGAATCCAGGACAGGAAATCCCTGTTTGAAGGCTGTGCAGGAGCATACGGAGGAAATAGAAGCTTTTTACCGACGCAGAGGGATCAACACAGTGTTTCAGAGCAATCCGGGGGGCCATTATAAAAATACCGTGAAAAGAACGGCGGCGGGCATCCTGTGGCTGTTAGATCAGCAGCCATCCAACTATGGTAAAGAACCCGACAGGAGGCAGATATCTTTATGGAGTTGCGTCAATTTACTTATGTAAACATGGTGGCAAGGTACGGCAGCTTTACGAAGGCGGCGGCCAAGCTTTTCATCAGCCAGCCGGCCCTGAGCAATTATATCAGCAAGGTGGAGGAGGAGCTGGGAGTCCGTCTTTTTGACCGGTCGGCCAATCCTCTGATCCTTACCTATGCGGGAGAACAGTATCTGAAGCGGACGAAGAAGATTCTGACTCAGATCGACGATATGGACCGGGAGATGCGGGACATTGCCCACTTTATGCACGGAAGGATCCGCATCGGTTTCCCCAATGAGAGGATCATCTATATGCTGCCCCTGATCCTGCCGCCTTTTAAGGAGCAGTATCCGGGCATCGATGTGGAGGTAATCAGCGGGCCGGGCAACCGTCTGACAGACAGTCTGCGAGACGGGGATGTGGATTTTGTCATCCTGCCCAGCTGGAACAAGTCAAAGGATATCGCCCAGGTGGAGATTGCTCAGGAAGAGCTGGTGCTGGTGGCGGCTCCGGAATATCTGAAGGAGGAGCATTTTCTGGACAGGGAGAGAAAGATCGTCAACTGGAGAGAGGTTTCCCCGGCTGCCCCTGATCACACTGAACAAAGGCCATGCCCTCCGTTCCTGCGTGGACGTATTGTATAAGAATGCAGGCCTGAAGCCGGACATTTTTCTGGAGTCTCACAGCAACATGCTGTCCTACCGTCTGGCGGCCCAGGGACTGGGCATCGCCGTTGTACCGGAGATCACCCTGGAGCTGATGGAGGGCAGTATGAAAGCGGAGGCCTATCATCTGTCGGAGAGCCCCATCACGTGGGAGGTTCAGGCGCTGTACCGGGAAGGCTGTTACATCGGTCAGGTGGAGCAGGCGCTGCTGGACATCATCCGGACTACCCTGGCGGCTCATAAAAAAAAGTTATGATACTCATTTGCAAATAGTGATTTTACTTATAATATGACACCCCCTTATAATGATTGTAAATCAATCAGCATAAGGGGGTATATTTTATGGGAAAAAACCTGACCCGAAAGATCCTGGAAACCCATCTGGCAAAGCCGTCGGACATGAAGCCGGGAGAAGAGATCTTTCTGAAAGTAGATCAGACCCTGACACATGATATCAATGCCGTAATGACTTATCTTGCCTTCGAGGCAGTAGGCCTTAAAAAGACTCAGGTAGAGACCAGCGTCAGCTATCTGGATCACAACCTGCTGTATCTGGATCACAAGACGCCGGATGACCATATCTACCTGCAGTCTGTGGCCAGACATTAGGGTTTACGTGTCCAGACCAGGCAACGGCATCTGTCATGCGGTCCATATGGCCAGGTTCGGCAAACCGGGAAAACTGTCCATGGGCGGAGACAGTCATACTCCTCACGGCGGGGCCCTGGGAATGCTGTGTATCGGAGTCGGCGGCATGGATGTGGCCACGGCCATGACAGGAGTCCCCATGCGGTTAAAGATGCCCCGGATCATCAGAGTGAATCTGACCGGACGTCTGAGACCGGGGTGCAATGCCAAGGAAGTAGTCCTGGGCTACAGCTATTATGGGAACGTTTGCAAGTGCAGAGGATATTATGGGAGACAAGGTATCGGAACTTGGCCTGATCCATGACCCGGAGAAACTTCCTGTAGACGATTCCATGATCATCCCTCCCCTTTCCGACGAGGAGGCGGAGAAGGTGGAGATCGTCAGGGGCCCCAACATCCAGCCGCTCCCTGTTCCCCAGCCGCCCGAACAGCATCTCCTGGTGCCGGTCAGTTTAAAGACCGTGGACAATATTACGACGGACGACATCACGCCGGCCAGCGCGGAATTTTCCAGCATGCGTTCCAATATCCCGCTGATGTCGAAGTACTGCTATCACCGCTATGATCCGGAGTTTGCAGAGCGGGCCAGGAATATGGGCCAGAGCATCATCATCGGCGGCGAGAATTACGGCTAGGGCTCTTCCAGAGAGCATGCGGCCATCAACCCCATGTACCTGGGCGTCCGGGCTGTGATCGCCAAGAGCATCGCCAGGATCCACAAGGGGAATCTGGTGAACCACGGGATCATCCCCATGATTTTTGAGGATCCCGATGATTATGACAGGATAGAGAAAGGAGATGAGCTGGAGGTAAACGGTCTGCTGGATCAGATGCAGACGAAGGTGGTGGAAATCCGCAATGTGACGAAAAACGTAACTTTTAAAGCCAGACTGGAATTGTCCGACAGCGAGCTGGAGGTGATCTCCTGCGGCGGGCAGTTGAGGTATCTGAAGAAACAGTTGGAGGAAACTCCGGCACAGGAGGGTAACAATGAGTGACAATAAAGAAAAAAAGAGCTTGTGGCAGGAATTTAACGATATGGGCGGTATGCCTCTGTGGATGTATCTTGTGTGTTCTGCGATCATTTTTACAGTTGTCTTTACAGGAAGCCTTGGCTCGGATATTACTGCGTTTGTGGCAGTCAGCTTTGCCATCGCCATCCTTTTTAACAAGATAGGAAAGATTCTTCCCATATGGAATACCTATATCGGCGGCGGCCTGCTGATGGGGATCGACCGGAACCGCATCGCCGTAGGCGGCCACAGCGCAGGCGGTAATCTGACAGCGGCCATCATCCTGATGTCCATTGACCGGGGCACTTTTGTCCCTGCTCTGCAGATACTGGATTACGGGGTATTTGACAATAAGACCCCTGCGGTTGACAGACGAAACGGGACGGCAAACCCGAAGCTCCCTCCATGGAAATCAGATTTTTATCAGAAGATGTATGTAGATCCTGAGGATGCCGAAGAGATTTACTGCAGTCCGGGTCTGGCCTCTGATGCACAGCTGGCGAAGATGCCTCCGACGCTGATGATCTGCTGTGAAAGCGATATGTTCTGTGACGAGGCTGCCAGGCTTCAGTCCCGGCTTCTGGCAGCGGGAGTCCCGGTATACGGCAGGAGATTTCTCCACAGCAGCCACGGCTTTGTGGTCCAGAGAAGGGATGAGTTTGAAGAGGCGGAGAAGATGATCCTGACGGCTCTGAGGGAGATGATGTAAGTCAGGGGAAATCTGCAGATAATAGGGCAGGAGGTGGGAGGAGTTTCTCACCTCCTGTGTGTTAGAATGATTTTTTGGAGAGATATAGATAAAAATATATAGAATTCATATAAAAAGATATATTTTACTTATAATCCGCGTGCTTGTATAATAAAAATCAGCACACTGGCAGGGGAAAACAGAGGAAGGAAGGTATCAGATATGGATGCAGTTATGGAAGCAAAAGAGAAGTTTGGGGAGTTGATCCGGTCCGAATTTCAGCGGATCGAAAGGATGAAAAGTGACAACGGTTATACAGATTTTGACAAGCTGGATAAGATCGTCGTCGGCGTTCTGCCGGGAGACGGCATCGGGCCTGTTATCATGAAACAGGCTTTGAGAGTTCTGGATAATCTTCTGGCGCCGGAGATCAAAAGCGGGCGCATCGAGATCCGAACCATCGAGGGCATGACCATTGAGAACAGGGCCGCCAGGCTTCAGAGCCTGCCGGATGATGTGTTTGAAGAGATCAAAAAATGCAATGTGCTGATCAAAGGCCCCATGGTGACTCCCAGGGCGGGAGAGCCCTGGCCCAATCTGGTATCCGCCAACAGCCTGCTGAGAAGGGGGCTGGACCTGTTTGCCGCCGTCCGTCCCATCAGGATTCCGGACAAGAACATTGACTGGACGTTTTTCAGGGAGAATATCGAGGGAGAGTACATCTGAGGCAACAAGGGAATTCAGGTCAGTGAGGATCTGGCCGTGGATTTCAAGGTTCAGACAAAACAGGGAAGCGAACGCATCGCCAGAGCCGCTTTTGAGTATGCCAGAAAGAACGGAAAGAAGAATGTGACCATCGTGACCAAGGCCAATATCGTGAAACTGGCCGACGGCAATTTCATCAAGGCGGTCCGCAAAGTGGGAGAGGAGTATCCGGACATCGAGATCCAGGAGCGTCTGGTGGACGCCATGTGTGCCAAGATGCTGGATCCGGAATTCAACAAAGGCATCGAGGTCATCGTGCTGCCCAATCTTTACGGCGATATCGTAACCGACGTGGCGGCAGAGCATCAGGGCGGTCTGGGAACGGCCTCTTCCTCCAATCTGGGCAGCCGCTATGCCATGTTCGAAGCTATCCATGGCACGGCTCCTTTCCTGATCAGCCACGGCAGGGGAGACTATGCGGATCCCTGCTCACTGATCCGTGCTGCCGGGATGCTTATGGCTCACATCGGATACAGGGACAGGAAGGCTGTCCTGGATAAGGCCCTGGATATCTGTACGGTTACGGAGCGGAAGAAAGTGGTAACCACAGACGTGGATGGGGCAAGCGCGGCAGAGTTTACGGATTATCTGCTGGAGACTGTTGACAGTTTGAAATAAGGAGAAGAATATGAGAAAATTCAGAACGGTTTTTATGCGGGGCGGCACCAGCAAAGGCTGTATGTTCCATAAGGAGGACCTGCCGGAAGACAGATCTCAGTGGGACAGCATCTTTCTCCAGGCCATGGGAGATCCGGATCCGAAGCAGATCGACGGCATGGGGGGAACGGTTTCTTCTAATAATAAGATCGTCATTGTGTGGAAGAGCCAGGAGCCCGGTGTGGATGTGGAATACCTGGTGGGCCAGGTGATCGTGGGAAAAAGCCAGGTAGACTATAAATCCAACTGCGGCAACATGACGGCTGCAGTAGGGCCCTATGCGGTGGAAGAGGGCATGGTGGATATTACGGAGCCCGTCACGACCGTTAGGATGCTAAACCGCAACACGGATAAGTATATTAACGTGACAGTTCCCATAGACCCGGAGACGAAAACCTTTGCCCTGGAAGGAGACTGTGCCATCGCCGGCGTGGACGGCACGGCGGCCGAGCTTAAGGTGAATTTTCTCAATCCGGCCGGAGCCAAGACAGGGAAGCTGCTTCCCACAGGCCATGTTCTGGATGTGCTGGATATTCCCGGATTCGGCAGTATCGAAGCCACCATCCTGGATGTGTCCAACCCCATGGTGCTGGTCAGGGCCGGGGACATCGGCATGAAAGGCACGGAGCTTCCGGAAGAGATCAACGGCAACAGGGAGGTCTGTGATCTCCTGGAGAAGATCCGGGGAACGGCTGCCTGTATGATGGGCTTTGCCAGGGATCTGGAAGATGCCGCAGCCAACTCTCCGGCAGTTCCCAAAGTGGGATTCTTTACAGTTCCTGTGACTTTTCAGGATATCGCCGGAAATACGGTGGCCAGAGAGGACATGGATGTCTGTGCCAGGGTTATTTCCGTGTTCAAATGTCATAAGGCCTGTCCTCTGACATCGGCCAGTTCCATCTCCGTGGCTGCTTTTCTGGAAGGAAGCCTGTTACATCAGGTCCTGGGAGCTCCCAAAGACGGCAGGGAGACGGTCCGTATCGGCCATCCCAGCGGAGTGATGACCATGGTGCCCTGTCTGGAGAAAGACGGAGACGGGCTGAAGCTTCCCGGTGTGGCGGTTCAGAGGACGGCCCGGCGGATCATGGAAGGAACTCTGTATATCAGAAAATAGCAGAAAAGGCGTAAAGCTGCCCCCAGTGGCAGCTTTACGTCTTTTTTTATATTCATAAGAAACATCATTTCCTTTATTCCATGTTTGTGGTATACTTACTGTGGTTATAAATAGGATTCAGATTTTAAAAGGTAATCGGTACAGGTTATGAAAGAAAAAAAGGATCAAAACAGGGCGAAGAACGGAAGGACTCTGATCCTCTCCATGATATTGGTTTTCGGGATACTGGCGGCTGTCGTATTCTCTCTGTCCAGAAGTATTTCTACAGAGATGCTGGAGTCAGCGATCAGCAACTTAAGTGAAAGTCTGAAACTGCTGAAGGGGACTATAGAAGTGATCCTGAAGAAAGAGTCGGAGTTTCAGAAACTCATCGCCCAGGAGCTGGCAGTTGCAGAAGACCCGGATTTTCTGATCCGGACTTACAGTACCAACAACACCATGGTAAAGCTGTCTCTGATCCATGAGGGAGAGACTGAGGGGATTTCCAATACGGGAAATGCATTTACGGCAGAAGGGCTGGAGTTTCCGGAGGGAAAGACTGTGGAGGGGCTTCCGGTATCCAAATCTTATGTAAATGATATGGGCACATGGGCTTATACCATAAAATGCCCGGTGACAAAAAACGGGAAGGAGATAGCGGTTCTCTATATAGAATATAACTATGATTCCTTTGACGAGGCTCTGCCCAACCGGTTCTATAACAGCAATGCGACTCTGTATCTCATGGACGGGGAGAGTGAAAGATTTGTGCTTAAGCCCACAGGAGTGGGAGAGCGGGTGGCAGGTCATATGAACCTGACCGATTTTTACCGTGCCAACAGGATCCTTGAGGAGGAGCTTCAGAAAGAGATCGACATCGAACTGAACCAGGGCAGGAATGTGATGTTTTACCACGATATCCAGAACAAGGAATCGCTGATTTATATGTGGGCGGTAAACGACGGAAGCCTGTATCTCATCGGATTTGTTCCCGTGGAGGCTATCCAGAGTGAAGGAAGGGCGGTGAATCAGAATATCGCCATCGTCGTGGCGGTGATGCTGACTGCTTTTCTGATCTGCTGCCTTCTGTATGCTTTGAATCAGAGACAGCAGATAAAGCTGAGAAGGGAACAGGAAAGAGAGAGGGAGATCCATAACAGACAGCTGGGAGAGGCCCTCCATGCGGCGCAGATCGCCAGCAATTCCAAAACTACCTTCCTGTCCAACATGTCCCATGATATCCGGACCCCCATGAACGCGATCCTGGGCTTCACTACTCTTTTGGGAAAAGATGCGGATAATCCGGAGAAGGTCAGAGAATATACGAAAAAGATCACTGCTTCCGGCAATCATCTTTTGAGTCTCATCAATGATGTTCTGGATGTGTCCAAGATCGAGAGCGGGAAAGTGGTTCTGACCATCGACGAGTTTACCCTTAACAATATGATCTCTTCCGTGGATGCCATTATTCGTCCCATGGCAGAAGCCAGAAGACAGCAGTTTGAGGTCACGGTCACGGGAGTGAACCATGAACTCCTGTTGGGCGACGAGACCAGGCTGAATCAGATTCTGATTAATCTTCTGTCCAACGCGGTAAAATATACTCAGGAGGGAGGCAGTATCTGGCTGCGCATTATCGGGATGGAGCAGCATTCTCCCCAGTACGAGCATTTCAGGATCGAGGTGGAGGACAACGGCTACGGCATGACTCCGGAATTTATGGAAACGATTTTTGATGCGTTTACCAGGGCGGAAAACAGCACGACCAACAAGGTCCAGGGAACCGGACTTGGGATGGCAATCACGAAAAACATCGTGGAACTTATGGGAGGGACCATCAATGTGGCCAGCCGGGAGGGAGAAGGAACCATCTTTACGGTGGAACTGGAGCTTCGGCTGCCGAAGGAAAAGAAGGACCGGCAGTTCTGGCAGCATAAGGGAATCTTCCGGATCCTGGCTGTGGACCAGGATGAAGAAATCTGCCAAGGCATTCAGATGCTTATGGAACAGGCAGGAGTGGCGGTGGAATATGCCTTAAACGGAGAAGAAGGGATCAGAAAGCTGCGGCAGGCCTATGAGCAGGGCCAGGAATATCAGACGATCCTGCTGGATTGGAAACTGCCCGGGATGGGCTGTCTGGAGACTGCGAGGCAGATCAGGGCTCTCACATCGGAGTATATCCCCATCCTGTTTCTCACGTCTTCTGATCAGGAAGGAACAGAGGAAGAAAAGGAGGCGGCAGCCTCAGGGGTCTGCGGATTCCTGGAAAAACCGTTTTTTGTGTCCGCTTTAGAGGAAAAACTTCAGGAACTCCTGACAGGACCGGACGGTTCGGAGCCTGAGGAGATCATAGAAGAAGGCGCGCTCATAGGGATGCATTTCCTGGTTGCGGAGGACAACGAGATCAATGCGGAAATTCTGACAGAACTTTTAGGCATCGAGGAGGCAGATTGTGAGATTATGGAAAACGGCCGGCTGGCGGTGGAGTGTTTTAACCGGGCGGAGCCGGGAACCTTTGATGCCATTCTGATGGATGTTCAGATGCCGGTGATGAACGGTTATGAGGCAACCAGGGCCATCCGGTCTCTGGAAAGAGAAGATGCAAAGACGATTCCGATTATCGCCATGACAGCCAATGCGTTTGCAGAAGATGTAAAGGATGCCATGGACGCAGGGATGGATGCTCATGTGGCCAAGCCTGTGGATATGGAATTGCTGAAGAAGACCGTATGCAGATTGATCCGAGGGGGAAAATAAAGATGAAAAAAATTTTTTGGAGGGCAGTGACGGCCGCAGTGACAGGAGTCCTGATCTGTGCCGTCGGGGCCTGCGGACCGAAGAAAGGGACAGAAAGAAATCTGGTGACTCATGAAGATGAGAACAGGAGAGAGGTAAATATGTTCGGCCCCACGGACAGATCCAACCCGGATGCGGTCAATACGGCGAGAACAGCCCAGGAACAGACGGTGATCATGGCGGAAAAAGAGCTGGGACTTACGGTGCAGTTCCGTACTTATACGGCAGAGGATTATAAAGACAGGACTTATGACGATGTATGTGTTGACCGGGTGAGGGCAAATATTGACGACATGTACCTGCTGAATCCGGATACTCTTCAGCTCCTGGGAGAGGAGAATCTTCTCGCCGACCTGTCCGGCCTGCCCAATGCGGAAAATCTCAGGGATGTGGTAAAGGTATCCAACACGGTCAACGGAAAACTTGTGGGAATTCCCCAGGAGATCGTGGTCTACGGGCTGTTTATAAACCAGGATATCTTTGACAGATGCGGTCTGAAGCTGCCGAACACTCCGGAAGAGTTTAAGGAATGCTGCCGGGTGCTTAAGAAAAACGGCTACGACACGCCCATCGGCGCCAACCGCTGGTGGCTGGAGAATTTTGTTCTCGCCATAGGCTACGGAGATCTGTACAACGGCGGCAGCACGGAGCAGGAGATTGAGAAGCTTAACAGCGGCGAGACAAAACTCAGCGATTATATGCGCCCGGGCTTTGAATTTCTGAAGGAGCTTATAGATCTGGGATACATCGATGCAGCAAAAGCTTATACTTATGAGGCGATCGAGGGAGAGGGACCGGACTTTATGGCTCAGAAGACGCCCATCGTCATGGCTTACTGGGGAGCAGCCAATGCGGAGACCGCTTACGGGAAACCAGATTTTAATATGAAGGTTATCGGGTTCCCCACCAGCCGGGGTCAGATGCCGGTAGTGCCGATGACGGGATATGGAATCACCGCCAGTGCACAACACTTTGAGGATGCCATGGATACGCTGAACATCATGGTTTCTGACGAGGCACTGAAGATGTACGCAGAGACCAACAAGGTGATCTCCCCTTCTAAAAACGTGCAGGTGGACTGCGTGGATGCCTTAAAGCCTCTCAATGACAGGGTCAATGAAAATATCTATGTTCTTGGGTCTAATGCCAATATGAAAGTGGAACAGTGGGGCAATACCTGTCTCATCGTGAGGATGCTGCTGCAGGGTTCTTCTGTGGAGGAGTGTATGGCGGAATTCGACAGGCTTCAGGAGGAATCCCTGGCAAAATAGGGAAGTTCCCGGCAGAGTCAGGCAGGGCACGCTGCCGGAATAAGGAGGATTATTATCATGGCATTGTACGATTACATGGGCGCCTTGAAACGGGGGCGCAGACAATATCAGGAATCTCTGTCCAAAGGAGAACATCCCTATCTACCGGTTCTGGATGACATCCTGTCCTACACGAAGATCGTATCGGAAGTCAGCCTGGGACTTATGGATATCCCTCTGAGCAAGATCATAGGCACCAAGACAGAGGGACGGACCAATGCGTTTGCCAGCAATTTCATGCCCCTTCTCCCGGAACAGTCGGAGTTCGGTGCCAAATGGGCAAACCTGTACGACTATCAGATCGACGACGGGATCCAGGATCCTATCGTGGCGTATGAATTTATGAACCGGTTCTATGTACAGGAGGGCAACAAGCGGGTCAGCGTCATGAAATATGTGGGCGCTTACAGCATCTCCGGATATGTGACCAGGCTGATCCCCCAGCGGACCGATGAGAAGGAGAATAAGCTGTACTATGAGTTTCTGGATTTTTATCAGGTATCCTTTAACTGCGACGTATGGTTCAGCAAGGAAGGAAGCTATAAAAAGCTTTTAAAGCTTATGGGGAAGGAACCGGGAGAGGTCTGGACGGCGGAGGAGAGGGCCCTGTTCAAGTCAGCCTACAGCCGGTTTTCCAAAGCCTTTACCCATGAGGGAGGTGATAAGCTGAATCTGACCTGCTCCGATGCGTTTCTGATCTACACCAGACTCTTCAATTATGACAAGGTCAAAGGCGAGACGGAAATGGAGATGTGCAGAGGGCTGGGACGGACCTGGGAGGAGATCGAGCTGGCGGCAGGAGGAGGCCAGGTGGCTCTGGTGGAGAATCCGGAGGAGATGGAGACTCCCGTTCACAAGCCGTCTCTGTTTAACTGGCTTAAGCCCGTGGGAACCATAGAGCCGGAGAGGCTGAAGATCGCGTTTATCTACAATAAGACAGCCAAGACTTCAGGCTGGACCTACGCCCATGAACTGGGAAGGATGCATCTGGAGGAAGTCTTCGGAGGAAGCCTTCGGACCATAGCCTTCGACAACGCGGGTACGGAGCAGGAGGTGGAGAACGCCGTAGAGCTGGCTATCGCCTCGGGCTGCAACATGATCTTCACCACAGGCCCACAGATGGCCAACCAGAGCGTCCGTTCGGCAGTCCGCCATCCT
>CAJUJV010000057.1:7470-9190 GCA_910586845.1 uncultured Hungatella sp. | reverse complement strand
TGAGGTAAAGATCTACAACTGTTCCATCAAGATGTCCTACTCGTCCATCTGCACTTATTACGGCAGGATGTATGAGGCCAAGTTCCTTCTGGGAGCCATCGCCGCAGCCATGACGAAGTCGGATAAGCTGGGGTATGTGGCAGATTATCCCATCTTCGGGACTCTGGCCAACATCAACGCCTTTGCCATGGGAGCCAGGATGATCAATCCTTATGTAAAGGTGTATCTGGAATGGTCCAGAACCAGGACATCGACTCCGCTGGCACGACTTGAGGAAGCCGGGATCACCTATATCTCCGGAGAAGAGATGATCACGCCGGACAGGGCATCCAGGGAGTACGGACTGTATGTGAAGCACAGGGACGGCACTCTGGAGAACCTGGCCGCGCCTATCTGGCACTGGGGTAAATTTTACGAGAGGATCGTCAAATCCGTCTGCCGGGGAGCCGGGGAGCTTCAGGGGATGAAGGGAAAAAAGGCGGTGAACTACTGGTGGGGAATGTCCGCGGAGGTCATTGATGTGATTTATTCCCAGAATCTGCCTCACGGTATTCACAGACTTATCGATTTTCTGAAGCATTCCATCCGGGCAGGCAGCTTTCACCCCTTTGACGGTCTGATCTATTCCCAGAACGGAAAGATCCAGTGTGAAGAAGGCGGCAGCCTGAGCGCGGAGCAGATCATCTCCATGGACTGGCTGGCAGAGAATGTGATCGGGGAGATCCCAGCATTTGAGGAACTTACGGATGAGGCTCAGGCCCTGGTCCGCCTCCAGGGGGTCCGGGTCGATGAGATCGGCGGCAGGGAGGAATGACCACATGAAGATTCTGGTACTTGCCGACCACAAATCTAAAGCACTCTATGATTATTATGAACCGCAGAAGCTGGAAGGGGTGGATCTGATTCTCTCCTGCGGTGATCTGGAGCCCAATTATCTCAGCTTTTTTGCCACCCTGTGCCATGCGCCGGTGCTCTATGTGAGAGGCAACCACGATGAGATCTACGACACCAGCCCTCCCGAGGGCTGTATCTGTATTGAGGATCAGATTTACATCCATGAAGGTATCCGGATCATGGGTTTGGGAGGATCCATGGAATATATTCCGGGGGCCTCGAATCAGTACACGGAGAAAGCCATGAAGCGGCGGATCCGGAAGATGAGATGGAAGCTCTGGTGGAATAAAGGCTTTGACATTCTGGTTTCTCACGCCCCGGCTTTTGAAGTCAATGACATGGAGGACAGGCCTCACCGGGGGTTTGCGTGTTTTCGGGAGCTGATGGAACAATACAGTCCGAAGATGTTTGTTCACGGACATGTTCATGCCAACTACGGAAGTTCTTTTAAAAGAGAAGATATTTATGAGAATACTTTGGTCATCAATGCATATGAATATTATATTGTGGAGTATCCACAGACTATAGGAGGAGAAGAGAGATGAGATTTGGAATGAAAAAGGTATTGCCGGTTCTGGCGGCAGTGATGTGCATGTGGGGAGTGACTGCCTACGGCAGTGAGAACAATACCTACGTAGGCGGAACTTATATTAACGGAGCAGACGTCAGCGGCAAAACCGTGGAGGAGGCCAGAGGGATCCTGGAAGATCCCAACAGCTATTGTCTTCAGGTAATCAAAAAAGACGGCAGCAGTGATGAGATCCGGGGAAGTGAGATCGGCTACCACGCTGCTGTCACAGGGGATCTGGAGGCTATCCTGACGGAA
>CAJUJV010000057.1:224-7460 GCA_910586845.1 uncultured Hungatella sp. | reverse complement strand
GAATTCAGAAGGCCGGATCGTCGGACCTGCAGTGGAACACCATTTTACGGTGGAGATGTCCGCCGGTTATGATCAGGCCGCCCTTGAATCCAGGATTACGGTCCTTCCCTGTATTATCGGAGGCAATGTGGCCAGGACCCAGGATGCCCGCATCTCTGATTATGTGGAAGGACAGCCCTTTACCATTATCAAAGAGGTCAACGGTGAGGATGTGGACCAGGAAAAAGCCAAAGCAGCCATCATGGCGGCAGTGGCAGCAGGTCAGGGAAGCGTCAATTTAAAAGAGCAGGGCTGTTACAGGGCAGCGGCAGTGACCGCGGATGACGAAGGGCTTAAGAATCTGCTGGACACCATGAACCGGTGCCGGGAGATGACCATCACCTATGTCTTCGGAGACCAGCAGGAAGTTCTGGAGGGAAAGGTGATCTCATCCTGGCTTACAGGCACGGTAGACGGACAGATCCAGGTGGATCATGAGAAGGCAGCCGCTTATGTAGCCTATCTCGCGGAAAAATATGATACTGCCGGAAAGCCCCGGACCTTTAAGACCACTGACGGAAGAGACGTGGAGGTCACGGGATCTTACGGCTGGAAGATCGATCAGGGCTACGAGACCCTGGCTCTGATCTCCATGATCCAGACGGCCCAGAGCCAGCCCAGGGAACCTCAGTATGTCATGACGACCACAGACAGGAACAACGACTGGGGAAGTACTTATGTGGAGATCGATCTGACCAACCAGCACGTATATATGATAAAGGACAACGTGGTGGTCTGGGATGCTCCCTGTGTCACAGGCAATGTGGCCAGAGGCAACGCCACTCCCGCCGGGGTCTACAGCCTTACATACAAGGAGACCAACCGTATTTTAAGAGGAAGGAAGAGGGCCGACGGCACTTACTCTTATCAGAGCCATGTAAATTACTGGATGCCTTTTAACGGCGGTATCGGTCTTCATGACGCCAACTGGAGGAGCAGCTTCGGAGGAACGATCTATCAGAACAACGGAAGTCATGGCTGTGTCAATCTCCCGCCGGACAAGACAAAGGCCCTCTACGATTATGTATATCCGGGAATACCGGTAATCTGCCACCACTAAATAGCAAACCAGAGAGGGGGCTACCATGAAAGACGTAAAGGCTTTGGAGAAAAAACTGGGCAGCACCATGGGAGAATTTAAAAAGTTCATATTAAAAGGCAACATCATCGATATGGCAGTGGGTGTTATCATCGGAGGGGCTTTCAGCAAGATCGTCACATCTCTCGTCAATGACATCCTGATGCCGGCTCTCGGGGCCGTTACCGGAGGCGCTTCCTTCAATACGCTGAAATATGTGATCCGCCCGGCAGTCCTGGATGGGGCAGGCAATGAGATCTCCGCGGAGGCAGCCATCCTGTACGGAAGTTTTATCCAGAATATCGTTGATTTTCTGATCATCGGATTCTGTATGTTTTTCATGGTGAAAACTATCGCCGCCGTGACAGCCAGGTTCCGTCATGAGGAGGAGGAAAAAGCGGCCCCGCCGGCTCCGGCAGGCCCTACGGCAGAGGAACTGCTGACAGAGATCAGGGATCTTCTGAAAGAGAAGAACAGTTAACGGAGAGATCAGGAGAAATGGAATGAGCAGTGAAGAAAAGGCCAGAAGCAGAAAGAAGAAGCCATTTCCCGTGAAAGCGGCAGCGGCCGGCACAGTAGTGCTGGCCGCTGCTGTGGGAATGGGGGCAGGATATTATATAAACAGGGGAAAGCAATATGAGACCGTATTTTTCCCGGCCACGGTCATCAACGGGCTGGATGCCTCTGACATGACCGTAGATCAGGTGGAAGAGATGATCTCGTCGCAGATCGATGATTATGTGCTGACCCTGGTGAAACGGGGAGGGGAGACAGAACAGATCACGAAAGATGAGATCGGTCTGCATTCCGTGTTTGACGGCACTCTGGAACGGCATCTGGCAGGGCAGGACCCTATGGACTGGTGGAGACAGCAGAAACAGACCAGGGAATTTTCCGTGGAGACCATGATCGACTGGGATGAGGAGAAGCTGAGAGAGAAACTGGACTCTCTGGATATGTTTGACGAAGAGCTGATCCGGCAGCCAGGCGACGCTTATCTGTCGGAATATATTCCCGGAGAGGGGTACAAAGTCCTTCCGGGGGAGCCGGGAACAGCACTGGACAGAGAGAAGGTGGAGACGGCCATCCGAAAGGCAGTAGAAGGCCTGGAGACAGAACTGGTGCTGGAGGATCTGGGGGCTTATGTGGAATCCTCAGTTACAGTGGAGGACCGGGAACTCAATGAGATGGCCGACCGCCTGAACCGGTACGTGACCATGGCGGTGACTTATGAATTCGGCGACCAGAAGGAGGTACTGGACGGGGATATCATTGTGGACTGGATCAGCGAAGGAACCGACGGACAGGTCTTCGTGGATCAGGAACAGGTGACAGCCTATGTGAAGAGGCTGGCGGCTCAGTATGATACGATTTACAAACCGAAAAAACTGCTGACTTCCTACGGGCAGACCGTAGAGATCACGAAAGGTTTCTACGGATGGCGCATGGATCAGGAGGAAGAGGCGAAAGCTCTGTATGAGATTCTGATGTCCGGGGAGAGCCAGACCCGGGAGCCGGTCTATCGGCAGCGGGGAGCCAGCCATGGGGAGACGGATTACGGGGACACCTATGTGGAGATCAACCTGACGGCCCAGCATCTCTATTTTTATAAGGACGGGCAGCTGGTGATAGAGTCGGACTTTGTGTCGGGAAACCAGGCCAGAGGAGATTCCACGCCCTCCGGCGCTTACCCTCTGACCTACAAGCAGAGGAACGCGGTCCTGAAAGGAGCCACGTACAGGACTCCGGTTTCTTACTGGATGCCTTTCAACGGCAATATCGGTATGCATGATGCCGGCTGGCGGGGAAGCTTCGGAGGAAATATCTATAAAACCAACGGTTCCCATGGCTGTATCAATCTGCCTCCGGCAGCGGCCCGGACGATTTTTGAGAATATTGAAACCGGAGTACCGGTGCTGTGCTATCATCTGGATGGGGCGGAAGAGACGCCCTCAGGTTCCGGCAGCAGAGCGCCTGCCGGGAGAGAGAAGCCGAAGAATCAGGGGATCGGTGCGGAGACTGTGGAGACAGGGGAGGCTCCGGCAGAGTCGCAGCAGGAAAGTTCGGCGGCAGCCGGCGGTCAGGAGACGGATCCGGCAGCGGGCCAGGGATATGTAACGCCGGCAGGCCAGGAAGGCGGAACGTCGGAAGAAAGCAGAGCGGCGGCAGACGAGGATAGTTCCCGGGGACCGGGCGGTGACCAGGGTCATGGCCCCAAAGAGACACAGGCCGGGGACAGCAGAGAGACGGTGGAGGCCCAAACTCCGGAGAGCGAGGGTGAGAACCGGGAAGAAGCCGGAGGTCAGGAGCCGGGACCGGCCGGAAATCAGGAATCGACGGAGGAGATCGGCCCCGGAGTGGGAAACGGCAGCCGCGGGGAAAGCCAGGAGATCGGGCCGGGAGTCGGAATTTGATGGAAGAAAATTGAGAGGGGAAATATTACGTGAAACGATTTTGTAACGTTTTATGTAATATTTCCCTATTTGCTATTGAAACATTAAGAAATAAACGGTATAATAGTTACATCTGATAGTTCTTGCTGACTAATATTCCGGGCGTTGTAACAAATCTATGTAACGTAATTTTAACGCAGATCCATAACAGACAGAGAAGCATATGTATTGACTGATTTTTCAGGAAGGATGTAAATGGAATATGATCAGAAGCAGGGAAGATCAGAGGGTATCAGTTTGCTGGTCCGGGGCCATATGCCGAAGATACAGGTCTGCGGCAGAAGGTTTCGGGAGGTTTATCGGTGGAAGGGGGAGTGTGTATCGACTATGAGATAAAAATATCTGGCAAACCGGGGGAAATCCCGGGACGCAAAGCCATAGGGACTAAGGCAGTAAGATTGCTATGTCAGCCTGGTTGCTGATTATAAAAGGCAAACCTTCCGAAAGGATGGGACGCAAAGCCAGAGGGCTATGGCGCGGCTTTTTTGCGCTATGCCGGCTCAGCTGCTGATTATGATTAGCAAACCATTGGAAACAATGGGACGCAAAGCTAAGGGGGCTAAGGGTCTGCATGTGTAGATCTATGCCAGCCCGGTCGCCGGAAACTTTGCAACCGTGATTTTTGGCAAAGAAAGGAAATAAGAATCATGAAGAAAGATTATAAGAATAACCGAAAGTATCTGGCCAAACGCGGCCTTGCAATGTTCATCTCCCTGACAGTATGTATGAATATGCTGCTTTTGAATACGTTTGCAGCTGATTTTGACGGGACAGAGAATTTTACTGAAAGCAGTTATGCTGAAAGTGACGATTCCGGTCACACTGAGAACGGTTATGAGGGAAATGACGACTGCAGCGACGTCGAAGGAAATGAAGACAGCGATACGGAAGCTGACGGAAACGGAAGCGATGATGAAGGCGCCGAAGACACAGAAAACAGCGGCGGAAGCGAGAGCGGAACCGAAGGTGCCCAGAACCCGGGAAGCAGTGATAACAGCGGAAACGAGAGTGACGCCGAAGACACAGAAGGCAGCGATGGAAACGAGAGCGGAGCCGAAGGTGCCCAGAATCCGGGAAGCAGTGATAACAGCGGAAACGAGAGTGACGCCGAAGACACAGAAGGCAGCAGCGGAAGCGAGAGCGGAGCCGAAGACACCGACGATGGTGGAAGCAATGAAAGCGACGACAAGAATGCCGGAGATGCCGACGGCGGAGAAAGCAGCGGAAGCGAGAACGGCGGCGAAGGCAGCGATGAAAGTGACAGCAGTGCCGACGGCGGCGACAGCGCGGATAAGACGGATACGGAAGGTGAGAATGCTGACAATAAGGGAGATTCAGATGTGACAGCCGGCGACGAAACAGAAGATAACAGCGAGGCTGATGATAATACGGATCAGTCTGACAGTGCCGGCGGGGCTGAGGATCCTGATAAAAATGACAGCATTGACGGAGCCGGAGACATTAAGGAGACAGAGGGTGCGGACAAAACGGAAGTTCCGGATAAGGACGGCAGTACTGCCGGGGGAACGGTTTCCGGAGCCGGGAATGTACCTCCTGTTAAAGCTGAAGTCATCGACAAGGTTCCGAAGGCTGAGATTGACGAGGAAAAGATCCTGTCGGCAATTAAAGCCGTAATTAAGAAATACCGTGACGGTTTCTATGAGACCGACGAAGAACTCAGTGAGGCAGTTGACGAGATCACAGCCATGATGGACGAATTGGAGGAGGATTACCTGTACTCCGATGAGTTCCTTGAGACTATGGAAGAGCTGCAGGAGCTTCTGGATCTGGGTGTGAAGACGCTGGAGACGGAAGGGGAGTGTACCTGTGAGTACATGTGTGTCTGGTTCTGGGGCAAGTATATCAACATCAATGAAGACTGCCCGGTCTGCAGCCATGCCACGGAAGAAGAACTGGATCCCTATACCTATGACCCTGACCATCCGGAGAATTTTGTGTGCAAGGGCGAGCAGCCTGTGATTCCCGGAAGAGATCTGGAGTGTACCCACAATGCGGTAATAAACGGCGGCGACTTATGGGAGAGCTGGTATCCGGGAGGAGGAAGCCCTGATCTGATTCCCGCCGGCTGCCAGTGGCCTGCAACCTCTGCAGAGGCCATAGAGTGCATGAATTGCGGTGCCAGATGGTTGTGGAAATTCAAGGAAGGCTCTGAGAGTGATCCGGACAGCCACTGTTTTGGCAAGAATGAGCCAGAGATCGTTAAAGAAGCTACATGTATGGAAGATGGCCTTCAGGTTCAGACATGTCTTGTCTGCGGAGATATCGAGACCGTGATCAAGGGCGGACATATGATGCCGGAAGACGAGAGCCAGATCACACGGGTGGAGGCGACCTGCCAGGACGGTAAAATACAGTATGCCTGTGATCGGTGTGGAGAGGAAGTTACAGAGATCATTCCGGGTCATCATACATTTCCGGAAGGAGAGAACATACCGTTTGAGAAGCAGGGGATCTGTACGGAGTGCGGAGCGGTTTCCTATCGGGTTTACACTTACGAAAAAGGTGCGACGCCCAGCGGAAACGGATATGAGATTTTGATCTGTGCCCGGGTCATAGAGGAGCCTGACGGGAGTATTTATGGAACAGATTCAAACGGCAACCGTCTGGAAGAAGACAGTTTCCCGGTGATCATCAACGAGTCTCTGATGGGCAAAGTAAAACCCCGGAAAGATGACGACGGCAATACGGTGATGACTCAGGTAGCAGGCTATCGCAATATGGATGATCCGGAGGGCACGATTTATAAAGTCGGCGATATGATTTCTTTTGAAGATGTTCCTGATATGTTTGTGAATGTCTGGGGCAGCAATGGTGTTTATTTCTCCGGCAACGACTATCGGGCAGTCTATCTGGAAGCCGTGAGGGAAGATGTCCTGGGAGAAGACAGCAAGTTTGTCACCCATAAGGTTGAATATGAAGCAGCCTCTCCGGGCACAAGAAGCGATATTTCAGACACCTCGGAGGGAGTTACTGCAAAAAAAATTTTTGAAAACGGCGGCAGAACCTGCAGAATCATTTATACAATTCCCGAAGGATATGAAGGAGATACGGTTTCCATCAATGCAACAAAAGACGTAATGGATGCCTACAGAGCTATTCAGGACAACAGATTTGGATATCAGGGCTCCCAGCCCGGGGATACTTTGGGGCCGGTTTTTATAGAACTGGTCAATAACTCTGAAAAAACATTCGCTTATGAAAAAGGCAGTTTTGTGCTCCAAAGTCCTGGCCATGAGGGAGAACCTGCCTATGTCGGAGATATCAACACATTTGACGGAACCGTTCCTCCGGAGAGAAGTGTTCCTTCCAGAGTGAGCAACGGGGCTTTGCGTTATCTGTATGGTCAGGAAAGTGATCTGGGAAATGCTGATCTGCAGGATGAGGTATTAGGTGCGAAGCTGGTCGAGAAAGGTTATGAAAATGGTGTCGCCGACCTTCATCAGTACTATCTGGACTACTACAATAATTTTTTCAGCAGCCAATATGGCACAACCTGGAAAAGCCTGAACGAGATTCCCTATATAGGTCTGGTTCTGAGAGATCCGGGGATCTACGGCGGACAGTCTTCAACGGCAGGAGTAAAGGAAACAAATCCTGAGGTTGCGGGAGCAGGCTACAGTTATATGTACACAAGACTGTTCTGTG
>CAJUJV010000057.1:0-214 GCA_910586845.1 uncultured Hungatella sp. | reverse complement strand
CAATTAAGGGTAATCAGGAGAATCTGAAAGATGAAGCCGGAGAGTATGCTGTCGGCCGATATATGGCAGGAGAAGTTTCATGTGATGATGAGGCAGGGATCGTGTGGGGAAAACTCACATCTGATTCAGGGGCAAAAGCATTAACCGGCATAAGCCTCTATTTAAATAAAAGTTTCCCAATCTGTCGGACTATAGAAGCCCGACAGATTGATTC
>CAJUJV010000056.1 GCA_910586845.1 uncultured Hungatella sp. | reverse complement strand
ACCATATGTTCTCCTCCATCCAACCGGTTCTCCTCTCAGGCTTCCGGTATAAAATGATCCCCATGACCACTCCCAGTACAAGTCCGGCCACATGAGCCACATTATTGACCCCTCTGCTGGTAAATCCATGGTAAAGGGACAGTACTGCCAGTATAACCATCTGTCTGGCGCTCAGATCTTCCAGCCGTCCTCTGTTGGCGATTACCGCGTACATAAGGCCTCCAACCACGCCGAAGATGGCTCCCGAAGCTCCTGCAGACACCACATAACTGTTCTGCCTGATATCCGTGACCATGGAGATCACGTTAGCCCCCAGACCGCATACCAGATAAAAAACGGCATATTTTACTTTGCCCAGGGCCCGTTCAAGATTATCTCCCAGAACAAACAGAAGCAGCATATTATTGGCCAGATGTTCCATGCCGAAATGCATAAATACTGCTGTCAGAAGACGCCAGTACTCTCCCTCCCCCGTAACCGCCGGCCAGAACAATGCACCGCTGGCAATCATAAACCGGGAGTCTTCCGTAGAACCTCTGGTCTCCAGAAACAAAAATACTGCGACATTGACCGCTATGATCGCCAGATTTACATAAGCGGTTTTCTGAGTTCTTACGTTATCCATAAAAATCTCCTTCTGCCTTATGTAACCCTATTGTATCATGGCGTCCGTTATTTGTTAAGGTTTTATTTCAACCGATACTTAAGATCAGCGATGACGATCTCGTCTCCGGGCTGAACCGTTACAGTCTCATTTGCAGCCAGACACCGGCCATTAACATAGGTACCGTTGGTGGAATTCAGGTCTGTGATCTGACATCCTTCTTCCGTCCTGTCTATCCGGAGATGAAGGCGGCTTACTGTGGTTTTTGGAATGACACAGTCGCAGAGTCCTTCCTGTTTTCCGATGATAAACGGATAGTAAGACAGCCGGATCCGGCTTCCGTCTTCTCCTTCCAGACAGAAGGTTTTTTCCGCCTCTTCCTGATTCCACAGCAGCACCGTATTCATCTCTTCACTCTCTGGCGTCAAAAGCGTCGAAGCTGGTTCCGGTTCTTCTTCTTCAAAAACCATCCTCCACTGACCTGTTGTGGCTGCCGTCTCTGAAGGTTTTCTGTGGTTTTGAACTTGTTGTAAAAAACATGTTTTTTCTGGTGATCTGTTACTAGATGTCTGATTTTCGGATAACTGGCTGTTTGATGTCTGGTAATAAACTGTCTGATGGGAAGATGAACGATCATGGTATCCGAACCGGATGCAGAAAATCATTGCTGCTGCCAAAAACAGAACCCCGGCCAGAACCAGCCAGATCCCATAAGTTATGAACCCACGGATACCGTAGAAAAATCCGATTGCTGCTGCCAGCATCAGCATAACCGCCGCCGGAATCAGATACCAGTACCATGGCTTCCTTTCCTCCGGATTCTTCTCCGTTTCATAACTCTGAGACAACGGCATCTGCTTTGGAGCCTCTGTCTCCCATGACTCTATTTTCTTCTGGTCTATTGTCTCACATCCCTCTGCTCTACCTGGATAGTCCACTTTCGGATATTTTTCTTTCATAAGCCAGCTCAGCAGATTATCCAGGCCGTAATTTTCTTTCAGACTCTCCCGGTACAGGCCATAGATCAAAACCACTGCTTCCTTGTCCTGATGATCGGTCTTTCCCAGAAGAAACCGGAGCAGCTGACTGAATTCTTCCGGAAAGTCTCCTTTTTTCCCCGGGATCAGACAGAGAAATGGATCATATGTTTCCGGATTCACATAGATCTGATCCGGATCCAGCAAAATCTGCTCTTCAGTGAGAAGATAATCCTCCATCCTGGTCAGAGTCCCGGCAATTCCCAGAAGCAATGTCTGAATTCGGACAGCATTTATGGTCCTTGTCTCCAGAAGCCGGCTCAAAGGCTGTTTTGATGTGATCTCATAACAGTACCTGCTGGCGCCATCCGTTTTTTTGATGCGGAATTTCAACAGTCCTTCTATGGTGTTGCCGATCATCATCCTGGCCTCATAGCCCGGCTCCCCGGCTTCCTCCATGGTGATCATCAGATAGTTCTGCCTCATCTCTCTGATATACTGTATCTCCATCTCTGCCGCCTCCTTCTTCCGGTACAAATATGGTCAGCGTCCGCAAAAATTCTTCCGGCTCATGGATCCCGGCCGTAATTTCTTTTTCCCATATTTCCGATTTTACTGTTCCTTTCACCTTTCCTGACCCTTTCCATACCGTGCCGTAGGCCAGAGTCTCTTCTCCCTCCGCCCCTTCCCTGCACCTCATCTGTTCCACGGCCCGATGCAGATACATCACCCGGACAGTCCTGCTGCACTGTGCGTATGCGGCCCGTATCAGTACGGCCAGCGCCAGGATCACCATGGTCATCACATAGGAGGCCTCCACGGCCATACTGGCCGGAAGCCTGATCTCTTTTTCAGCTCTGTCCATAACTCCCCTTTCTTCCCGGCTCATCTCACAGGGCCCGGATCAGAATCCACAGACCTGCCGGCCACATACATGCCAGCAGAGGGATCGTAGTTCTGATCCCCTTTCCTCCGGTCCGGATCCTGCCGAGAATAATCCCCATACTTACGATCCAGCTGATCCCGAAGCCTCCCAGAAGAAGGATCAGCATCTCCTCCGTCTCCATATAACCGGCGCTGGCCAGTATAAACCATCCATCCCCCGAGCCTATGGATTCTTCTGTCAGCCTGGAGGCAGCCACCATGGCGGCTCCTGCCAGCAGTCCTGCCCAATGATTCCATATTCCTGTTTTCCATCCCTGGATAAAACCGAATATGCCGCAGACGATCAGCTGCCGGACGGAAATACTCCTGTGCCTCATATCTTCTGCCGCCGCGGCTGTCAGACACGCAAACCAGAACCATCTCATGTCTCTTCCCTCCTATTTTTTCCTTCCGCAGTAAGAACAGACTCCCAGATATGCCACCTGACTTTTCGGCACCTCCCTTACATAGGCATTGATGGCTGTACAGGAAGGGCTGCTGTGATAATGTCTGCCTGACGGAAGAATGTATACAGTATTGCCGGCGCTGTTTCCGCATCTGGAACATGGCGTATATCTGCTTCCGTCCTGGCTCCTTTTGTATTCAACCTCCTGTGCGGACACGGCTGTCAGATCATTGTGGAGATAATGGCAGCCCGCATTTACATGATACCTGGTACTGTTTTTTCCTATATAGACCATCTCCTCCTTTTCCTCCCCTTCTTCCCCGGTCCCTGTCTTTCCCTCCTGACCCACCCAGGCCCTGCGGCAGCTTCTGACAGTCTGCTCTACGCTTCCCAGCCCGAAAACAGAAAAGGGCAGTTCCACTTCGTAGTCGATGACCAGGTCTATGGTCTCACCATCCTCCAGCAGGCTGGAGCGGCCCAGTAAAATTCTGCGGACCGGAAGCCGGCTCAGTTTCGACCGGACGGCCGCCTCTCCGTAGGCATAAGCCGCTGCCGTATTCCAGAAACTATCCGTACGGCCGTACATTGCCAGGCAGGCCGTCTGGCCTATCTGTTCGCTGACATGTTCGGCTATGGCCTGAACCTGACGCTGAGTATCCATGATCCGAAAGGGCATCATCAGGATCACCCCCGCAAACAGAAACAGGGGAAGCACCAGAGCCGCTTCCAGGGTCAGGCTGGCGGAGGCGGACAGGGATACCTTTTTTCCGACGGTTACAGCCTTTTTGATTTTCAGGATTCGTACTTGGAGAGTCACCCATTGATTTTTTAATTTTTTTAGATTACCCCGGAAAAAAGGCATCCTTCTCCACCTCCTTCTTGTGTGCTGACACATTTACTTTCAGTAAAATGACGCAGAATGAATTTTCAGCCTGCAAGGCGGAAGAGGGAGGCGATGCGGTGGCATCGTTGACCGACGACAACATGGCAGGTGGAAATTCAGGCAAGTCATTTGACGAAATGTAAATGTGTCAGCACACTAATATGCTTTCTCTGCCCTGGCTTCCAGAGCATAAGATCCTGACCCGGTTACACTTCTCTTCACCAGGGGAAGAGCAAGAAATGCATGTTTTCCACAGGCCCGCCCCCTGATATCCACATAATAAGCACAATGATCCACCAGAAAGCCCGGTTCCTCCTGTCTGATGTTGATCTGTATCAGCTCCAGCATCCGCATGTGCTTCGCACCTGGTTCCTCTTTGAGCAGAAGCAGTTTCACATAGCTTTCATAAGAAAAACCTTTTCCCTCTTCCTCTATGTCCGGCATCTGCCTGCGTCCCATGTCCAGAAGTCCGTCAAGACTTACCTTCCAGTCCTCCTTCTGTTTCCACAGAGGTACCTTTCCTCCTGACATCAGGATCCGCAGGTCCTGAATACTCTCGCCCATAGCCCATATTCCCATGATCAGACAGGCGGCGATATCTGCCAGAGGAGCCAGTCCGGTGCTTCCCGTGATCACCAGGGCCAGGGCTCTGGCCTCCTGCCGTTTCTCCTCATCCGACAGAATATGGATCAGATTCAGCCCCTCCCTGACGGCAAACAGTTCAGCCACGGTTTTTTCCAGATTCTTTCGGTCCCTGTCTTCTCCCTGAAGAAGATACTCCAGCTCATACCGGATCCGGCGTTCTCCTCCTGTCAGGGCGTTTGGGAAAAAATGTCCGCAGTATTCGTCGATCAGCACCCGGTCTGCGAAAGAGCTTCCTCTTCCCGAACCTCCCTGCGAGGACAGACCTGAGACGGGAATCTGTGCTTCGGAAATAATGGTTCCCTCCGGCATCACCAGAGTCAGCAGGCCTTTTCCGGCCATGGCCTGGACCTGATCTAACAGATTTTGTTTCTCTTTATCACCGGTACCCGTATCTGTACTGATTTTGCTGCTTTGATATTGACTGCTCCAGACTTGTGCTGCCGGGTCCAGAGACCAGTCGTCGTCTTCCTCGTCTTCGTCTTCATCTTCTGCTAATTCCTCCACTAAACTTTCTGTTCTTTCCAGCAAAAGCAGATTCTTCTCTGTGGCCTCCGCCTGGCCCAGAAGCTTCTGGTATCGGGCTTCATCCTCTGATCTGTAAGCATCATAGGGATTCCACTGGTCTTCAAATATGGTTCCCCTGTCTTCCTGCAGATCCGGCTTTACCTCCTCAAGCATTGCTCTGGATTCCTGCTGCTTCTTTGCCAGGGCCTCTGCCTGTTTCTCATATTTTTTCATCAGCTCCGGATACTTTTCTGCTGTTTTCCTATAGCCTTTTGCCGCTTTGCTGAATTCCCATACGTCGTCGTCTTCCAGGGCATCTCCGATATCGTCTGCCAGCTCCTCCTGCTTTTTTATATTATCCGCCAGCTTCTTCACGGCCTGTTCCAGTTTCCTGACTTCCTTCTCCTGATGACTGTAGGCATCCGTAAGACCTCCTGCCTGGGCTCCTTCGGTCACGTCTTTCAGAAACTGATCTCCTTCCCCGGGATGGATCACATACTGGCTGACAATACCGTATTTCATATATTTCAAAACTTCCTCTGCCAGAATCTCTCCCCCTTCGTCTGCCAGACCTGTAAGCTTTGTCACTTCCATGGCCTCCAGTTTCATGGGATACCAGTTCTCCGTCTCCAGATAGGGGCTCACATAGGTTTCCAGATCCTTTTCCAGTTCTTCCGAAGATCCGTACTCCAGAGCCAGGATCCTGTATTCCTCCCAGAGACGGCGGTGGTAGCGGCTGAACAGGGTGTCCAGCCCTCCGTTTACCGCCACCTGAAAATAATATCTGGAACCGGCCAGTCTTGCAGACTCCAGCATCACGCAGATCAGCGCCGCCACACACACGAGGCACATGCTGAGAAATACGGTGATCTGGCCGTCCCGCCTCATCAGTACACCTCTTTTGTCTGTTTCTCGATCTCTTTAAAGATTCCTTCCAGGAGGGTGGTGATCTGTTTCTTAAAAATGATCACCAGGCCTACAAGCACTACCAGAATCAATACGACCTCGATGACACCTACTCCGTCTTCTTCCGCCAGAAATTCTTTTATCTCTCTTCCCATAACGTTTCCTCCTTCTGAAAATATCCTGTTTCCGTCAATTTGACATGGCTGTCATGGCCGGCACCATGATGATGACCATGACTACCAGCAGCATGAGAAACAAAGGCGCCAGCAGTCTTGTCCTGGCCTCCTCCCCCATGCGGCGGGCCGTGTGCTTCTGTTCCTCCCAGGCAGACATCATCTCCTGCTCCAGAAGCTGATTTAAATTCTTTGTCCCTGTTTTCCTGTTCTGTTCCAGCAGACTGCCAAGCTTCATATAAGACTGCAGTTTACAGCGCCTGCCGAATTCGCTTACCGCTTCCCCCTCCGGCATTCCGCACCGGATCTGGTTCAGAGTCAGAGCCATCTCCTCATAAGCAGGGCGGGGCGCACCCGTCTTCCTGTTTTTCTCATAATTACTGACAATCTGCTCCCATGACCGTGCTGCTGTCAGCCCTGCCCCCGTATAGACCATGAGCTGATATACAATATCTGCATAGTCCAGCTGAAGAAGCTGTTTTCTCTTCTTCTGAAGCCGCTCTTTTTCCGCTTTCTCCTGTCCCCGGAGCATCACTGCCGCCAGGATGCCCAGCAGGGGGAGAAACAGGTAGTCTCTGCCTCCTGCTCTTCGGTACTGCAGGGCACTTCCTCTGTACTCTGATGGGAGAAGCACCTGTCTGTCACAGGGGACGGACAGGTCTGCCTGGCGCACCTTCTCTTTAAACTCCGCCGCCAGTTCCTCCTGACGGCTCCTGACAGGCGGCAGGATCCTGATATCCAGACATCCCTCTCTGCTTCTGATCCCGTCTGTGAGAATCACCTCCAGCTCTGCCGCCAGTCCCTCCGGAGGGATCTCATCTTCTCCTATCCGTCCGTAGGAATCCAGTACCCGGGGATCTCTGCTCTGCCACAGGGCTCTCATGCCTGTTCCCTCAAACAGCGTTATCAGGTTCAGATCCGTTCTCACCTGATCCAGAGCCGGATTCTCCCCCAGGATCAGGGAAGGAAGCTCCATAAAAAGCCTGTCAAAGACAGCCTGAGCCTCTTCCTCGCTGTATTGAAGAGGTTCGATCTCCACCGCACAGGGAACAGGTTCTTCGTCCAGTCCCTCCACCATCAGCTCATAAGTCCTGACAGATTCGCCGTAACCGTTTCTCTCCACATATCCTCTGCTCAAAAGATCTCGTTTTTCACTGTAAGCTGCCAGAAAACAGAGAAAAAAACCTGCGAAGATACAGAAGATCTGCTTCTTCCATTTGATGATCCGTTTTTTTATCATAGGCTGTCACCTTATGCCATGGGGGTCTTTAAGATCTTCGCCGACAAAACCAGAGATACGATATAGACTGCCAGACATGCGCTCATAACCAGCCTTCCCATAACCGTCCCGTACATGATCTGAAAAAAACCCGGTGAAGTCATATCGATGTACAGGATCATGAAGAACGGGATCAGGTTCATGATCTTCTGTTCAAACCGCACCGATGATGTCATGGTGCGGATCTCCTCTTTTACCTGACTTCTGTCCTCCATGACAGCTACCGTGTGGCAGATCACCGGCGCCAGCCGTCCTCCGCTGCGCTTGGCAATACCGAATATCTGGGCAAATCTTCCCGCCTCCTCCAGACCGCTCCTGTCGGCAAATTCCCGTATCACCTGTTCCACAGACCGGTTCATGTTCATCTGCTCCACCATATGACGGAATTCTCCGACGATCATGCTCTGAGGTCCATAGAGCTGCTCCAGTTCCCTGCAGCTGACCCTGACCGCGTTTTCGGCAGAATAACCGGCCGACAGAGCTCCTGCCATTACCTGGATAGCCTCCTTGAACTGTATCTCCAGCTTCTGCCTCTGCTTTTCTCTCCACGTCTTTTCATAAAACCCGGGATAGAGGCAGGCAGGTATCATAAAAATCATAAATGCCGTAAAGCTTCGGTAAAAGGTATAAGCCGCGGTCCCTGCTGCCAGGGTCCCCATACAGAAGGCACAGAGCGTCTTCCAAATTCCCATGCTTCCAAGGACCGGTTCTTTTTCATACCTCTTCTCCTGCTCTTTCAAGCTTTTCCCTGTTTTTAAGTTCTCCTTTTTTCCTGAGAGCCCCGTCTTCAAACCGATAAAGGGTGTGAAGGCGGACCTGTCCTTCTTCATAATCGTCTACCTCCACGATCCACAGTACTTTCCTGCTTTTGTCCCGGAGACGCCCCAGATGGATCACCACGTCCAGAGCCGAGGCGATCTGGCTCCTGATGGCAGCCAGAGGCAGGTCCGCTCCCATAAGCACCATGGTCTCCAGACGGGCCAGCATATCTGCGGGACTGTTACCGTGACCGCTGCTCATACCTCCGTCGTGGCCTGTATTATAGCTGTTGAGCAGTTCCAGCGCCTCCTTTCCCCGGACTTCTCCCACGATAATCCTGCTGGGGTTCATCCGGAGAGAGGCCCTGATCAGATCTCCGATGGTAATAGCCCCCTCTCCCTGGGGATTGGCCGTGCGTGTCTCCAGGCGGATAAGATTTTCCACCTGCTGAATCTGCAGCTCCGCAGAGTCCTCGATGGTGATTACCCTCTCGTCTGCGGGGATATAGGCGGACAGTGCGTTTAAGAATGTGGTCTTCCCTGAATTGGTGCCTCCGCTGATAAAGATGTTGTAGCCGGAACGCACCAGCTTTTTCAGAAACTCTGCCGCCTCCGGACTTATGGTTCCCGATGCGATGAGCATATCCATGGTAATCCGCCGCGGAAATTTGCGGATAGTCACTGCAGGGCCGTCTATGGACACAGGAGGCAGCACTACGTGAACTCTGGAACCGTCGGGCAGTCTGGCATCCGCAACCGGCATGGCCACATTGACGGTCCGGTTCACCCGGCTGACCATCTGCTGGATCATATCCTCCAGCTGTTCCTGAGAGTCAAACTGCTGTTCCCACTGTTTCATAACCCCCTTATTCTCAACAAAAATATGATCCGGCCCATTGATCATCACCTCCGTGATATCCGGGTCGTCTATAAGCTGCTGCAGAATATCCAGTTTGCGGAAAGAGTTAAACAGTCCTGTCCGCAGTTCGATCCGTTCCTTTAAGGGCAGATATTCCTCCTCTCCTTTTTCCATGATCAGCCTGTCGATCATCTCATACAGTTCTTCGTCACTGGTATTTCTGCTCTGATTCACCTCATCCCGGATCCGCTGTCTCAGTTCTTCTCGGATCCCTTTCTGCTTCCCCTCCGATCTTCTGTCTGCCGTCAGTTATCCCTCCTTTTTCTTCCCTGTTCTTCCTCATTTTGGCGGCATCCCTTTTAACAGCCTGCGCACATAGTCTCCCAGTTCCCCCCACAGAAGCTGCTCCAGATAAGTATCTTTTCTCCCGAAACTGCTGTGGTAAGGCAGTTTGACTCTCTGGATCCGCTCTCTTAATTTCTCCTGCCCGGATACCTGAAGATACTCGTCGAACTCCTCCAGCCTGGCAGCCGAGACGCAGTCCTCTTTCACCGGCATGTAGACCACGTCGCAGCGCTCCAGGACCGGCACGATATTGCACAGAGTCTGTCCCAGATCAGCGATGACATACTCGTAGCCGCACTCTGACGCCAGACTCTCCAGCAGATTCCCCGCCTCCTCCCCGGTCAGCTGTTCCAGATCTTCCGGATACCTGACCGGAGGGATATAGTCCATATCTTTCCAGCTGTAGACCATAGTTTTCAGACGCATGATGCCGAAATTATCCTGGCGGAAAAAGTACAGAATATCCGACAGATCGCCTCTGCACCCACTGTCGATGAGCCTGGTAAATCCTGCAAAAGCCTCGAAGCTTATGTACAGCACCTTCCCGTCCCTGGCCAGCTGCTGACCCATGGTAAGAGCCAGGGAGGTCTTCAGACAGCGGCTTACAGGAGAATAGATTCCCATGACCCTGGCCCGCTTACCCACTGCCACAAACATGGACTGAGGCTTTTCGCAGTAGTAGGACATCACTTCCCGGATCACACTGTCCGCGGACTGATATTTGTAAACCCTGGGATAGTTCTCCTCTGCCGGGACGATCTCCCCCTCCGCCAGAACAACCACGGTCCGGGCGCTGATGCCTTCGATCCTGTCCCGGGGCACTGCCCCGCTGACCAGCAGGATCTCTATGGAATGTCCCTGCCCATATTCTTTCAGGGTCTCCAGAGAAGTAAAAGGTATGACCGTAAAGGGAATCTTCTCCCTCTGGTTCACCACATCGGCAAACTTCTGTGCATAACCGGCGTCCACATCGTAGACCGCCATGATTTTTTCCATAAATCCTCCTCTCCTTTTGTCCTGTCGGCTGCCAGCCAGTATAATCCTTTCCCACCGCATTTTTCCCGTTGCGGCTTATGGCATCATCTCTATCAGATACCACACATAACCTCCCAGAAAGCATGCTCCCATGGGGATCACCACGTTTTTTCCATCCCTTGCGGCCTGGTAATAAGGCTCTCTTTCTCCATTCAGGAATAACCGCCAGATATAGGCGAAAAAATAATTCAGACGCTGCCGCAGATTTCTGCGCCGCAGCATTTTCAGAAAAGCCAGAACGGCTCCTATAAAAAATCCGTATACGATCGCGTGAATACCGGTTTCGAATCCCAGATAACCGGCTATCAGCGCCATAAGTTTAATATCTCCGGCTCCCATCATTCGAAACCGGAATATGGGGAACCATATGACGATGACTGTCAGGACCCTAACCGCAAACAGAACGCACTGCCCAAACTTTTCTTCAGGCAGGGCCCAGGCCCATGTGAGAAGAAGGCCTCCCATACAGGCACAGCCGCACCACCAGTTGGGGATCCTCTGTTCCCTGACATCGTACCAGGCTCCTCCCAGTAAAATGACCAGCAAAAGCCCCGAACCCGTAAAAATAGACACTCCACCTCCTAATCTCTCATCCTGCCTCAGGAATCTCTGCCCGAAATGGGCGATAACAAATGAATACTGATGAACATCTCGGAATTATACTGACTGTTTCTCTATTATGCACATTTTATCTGGAAATGTCAAGAGATTTTTTTAGATTTTTACTAAATTCGTTGACCAGCTCCTGGTAAAATGGTAAAATAGGAGCAAGTTCCATGTATAAAAATTCCATTTCCAGACAAACTATGTTTATCAAAGTTTGGGAGATGAAAGATATGAGACATGGAAAAAAATTCAATGCAGCACTGTCCAGATTGAGAGAACGGCAGGCCCTCCGGGCACAGATCGAGCAGACCCGGCACAAGATTGATTCTGTGAGAAACCATTTTGAGCAGGTAGTGGACCCGACTCTGATCGACTGTTATATCTACGAGCTTAACGCGGCCCAGCTGCGGTATCAGTTTCTTCTGCAGAGATTCAAAAGTCTGGACATGGAAGCATAGGCTAAAACTCATGGAGGAACACGTTATGGCACGGAGTAAAAAAGAATTGGGAACCGGGTTTATTACCGAGACCGACAGATATCTTTTCGGGGAGGGCACTCACTACGAGATCTACGACAAACTGGGAGCGCATCCGAAGACCTACCGCCGGAAGGAGGGCATGTACTTTGCCGTGTGGGCGCCTCATGCCCGGGCAGTAGGAGTTGTAGGAGATTTCAACAACTGGAATCCGGATGCCACTCCCATGGAGGCCCTGGGAACTTCCGGCATCTATGAGGCCTTTGTTCCCGGCCTGGGCGTGGGCCAGCTGTACAAATACGCCATCACCACGGCCAGCGGGAAAGTGATTTTCAAATCCGATCCCTATGCCTTTGAGGCCGAGTACCGCCCCGGCACTGCCTCCATAACCGCGGACATCTCCGGTTTTGTCTGGAAGGATGACAACTGGATGTCCAAGAGAAAAGAGACGGATCTGCTCTCCTCACCTCTTTCCATCTATGAGGTCCACTTAGGTTCCTGGAAGAAGCAGAACCGGGATGAGAAGGACGGATTCTACACCTACATAGAGGCAGCCCACGAGCTGGCAGACTATGTGAAGAATATGGGCTACACTCATGTGGAACTGATAGGCATCGCGGAACATCCTTTCGACGGTTCCTGGGGATATCAGGTCACCGGCTACTATGCCCCCACATCCCGCTACGGTACGGCGAAAGAGTTCATGTATTTTGTCAATTATATGCACAAAAAAGGCATCGGCGTGATCCTGGACTGGGTTCCGGCTCACTTCCCCAGAGACGCTCACGGACTGGCGGACTTTGACGGCCAGCCCCTGTATGAATATGCAGATTCCAGAAAAGGCGAGCACCCGGACTGGGGAACCAAGGTATTTGACTATGAAAAGCACGAGGTGTCCAACTTCCTCATCTCCAACGCCCTGTACTGGATCGAGCGGTATCACATCGACGGACTGCGGGTGGATGCGGTGGCATCCATGCTCTATCTGGATTACGGACGGTCCAACGGCAACTGGGTGGCCAACAAGTACGGCGAGAACAAGAACCTGGAGGCCATCGAATTTTTCAAGCACTTAAACAGCATTGTGAAACAGCGCTGCAACGGAGCCATGATCATCGCCGAGGAATCCACCGCATGGCCTATGGTGACCGGCAAGCCGGAAGATGGAGGTCTGGGCTTTAAATTCAAGTGGAATATGGGCTGGATGCACGATTTTCTGGAGTACATGAAGCTTGACCCCTATTTCCGCAAATACAATCACAACAAGATGACCTTCGGCATGACTTATGCCACCAGCGAGAATTTCATCCTGGTTCTGTCCCACGATGAGGTGGTTCACTTAAAATGCTCCATGATCAACAAGATGCCCGGGCTTCACGACGATAAATTCGCCAATCTGAAAGTAGGATACACTTTCATGATGGGACATCCGGGCAAAAAGCTTCTGTTCATGGGTCAGGATTTCGGCCAGCTTCACGAGTGGGATGAGAAGGTTTCTCTGGACTGGTATCTGGCGGAAGAACCTCTTCACAGGGACCTGCAGAACTATTTCAGGGATCTGCTCCACATCTACAAAAAATATCCGTCCATGTACAGCCTGGATTATGACTGGGACGGTTTTCAGTGGATCAATGCCAATGACGGAGACCGCAGCATCTTCAGCTTTATCCGCCGCAACAAGACAGGCAAGCAGAACCTGCTGTTTATCTGCAACTTCACTCCCGTAGCCCGTCCGGACTACCGGGTAGGTGTTCCCAAACGCTGCAGCTATTCCCTGATCCTGGATCAGACCCACGGCCTCTACAAGACAGGCGACGACAAGGTGATCTACCGCTCCACCAAACAGGAATGCGACGGGCAGCCTTTCTCCTTCGCCTATCCTCTTCCGGCTTACGGAACAGCCATCTTCCGGTTCTGATCCCCGTAGGACTTTATCTGTGCTTATATTCTCTGCAGGAGCCCGGCCCGCCGGACTCCTGTTCCTTTTCCGATGAACATGCAGGTCCGAAATCGACCATAATTCTTAATAAAAATTCCCTACCCATTTCTGTCTTCCCGTTGTATACTGTTTCTATACACTGCAGGAGGAGGTATTTTTATGCAGACTATCTTGGTTTGTGACGACGATAAACAGATCGTGGAAGCCATAGACATCTATCTCACCGGAGAAGGCTTTCAGGTCATTAAGGCATATGACGGTTTCGAAGCACTGGAGCTTCTGGAGTATAATCAGGTGGATCTGATGATCGTGGATGTGATGATGCCCGGACTGGACGGCATCCGCACCACTCTGAAAGTCCGGGAGAACAGCAGTATTCCCATTATCATCCTGTCCGCCAAGTCCGAGGATAACGATAAGATCCTGGGACTGAACATCGGCGCCGACGACTATATTGCCAAGCCCTTTAACCCTCTGGAGCTGGTGGCCAGGGTCAAGTCCCATATCCGCCGCTACACTCAGCTGGGCAATCTAAATCAGCAGAATACGGATAATGTATATAAATGCGGAGGTCTTCTCATCCATGATGACAACAAGGAGGTCTTTGTGGATGGAGACCTTATTAAACTGACTCCCATCGAGTACAATATCCTGCTGCTTCTGGTGAAAAACGCAGGCAAGGTATTTTCCATTGACGAGATCTACGAGCAGATCTGGAACGAAGAGGCCATCGGCGCCGACAACACCGTGGCCGTACATATCAGGCATATCAGGGAAAAGATCGAGATCAATCCCAGGGAACCCCGTTACCTGAAAGTAGTCTGGGGCGTGGGCTATAAGATCGAAAAACAATAGAGGTGATCCATGAAGAAACCTGCCTGGCCCATAAGCCTGAAAAAAAAATTTCTTCTTCTTTTCCACGGACTGTTCCTCGGTCTGTTCCTCGCCGGCATCTCATTTATCTACTTTAATGAAAACTTCGGCCGGGGACTCAGCTGGATCCACGAGGAATCCTATGCAGACACTCTTCCTTTTACGGAACAGCTGGAATCCGATGTGGAGATGATCTTCAAATATGTCAAGTACAAGGACTTATTTGAAACGGACGGAAAACTGGACTACAACAAGGACATGGTCTGCGTCACCTTCAGTTCCGGCAAGACCATGATCTATACTCTCAACGACATGGTCCGTTCTGCCAAGAGCTGGGGATACTATCTGACCGACGCTTTCGAGGTGGCCGGAGGGCCCTCTGTCCATGAGAGAGATACCCGCAATGCCGCTATCCCGCTCATCGAGTGGAAGACTTACGACCCTGATGCCGCAAAGCATTATTCGGAACCAGGAGACGCTTATTCTACCAGAGAAGAGCTGGCAGTGGAGATTCTTACTCTTCTGGGAGAATATTACCAGATCCAGTATAATTACATGGACCGTCCTTCCAACCTGTATTTTCGTGTTTCCTACATGGACAGTTCTCAGAATGAACGGCTCTACACCAATGCGGCCCAGTATCCTCTGGAAGACCTGAAAAATCTGGGGCGGTATCTGTACCTGTCAGGCAGTTCCATCCTGATCGATACCAATTTAAAATATATTCCCAAGAATATTACTTCCGAGCTGGAGAACTATAATCTGTACGGCAACAACAACTATTATATCATCCTGGGCCTGGATACAAGATATCCTCACACGGATCCCTATTCCCAGGCCCACAACGCATATACCCGGGTGCGAGTCAACTACATTACAGGGCTGATCCTGTTCTCTCTGGGATGTGCAGGGCTTTTCATCACTCTTGTCTGCCTGATGCATCTGTCAGGCCACCGGAATCAGGAGGACCATGAGATCTGCCTGACCTATTACGACAGGATCCCTGCCGAATGTACGGCGGTCCTGTTTGCCGCCTGCCTGTGGTGCTGGCAGGGCATATCTCCTGTTCTGGGAAAAACGGCGGCCCGGTTCCTGGTCAATCAGGATCACCGGAACTTCTTTATCACTATCGGTTACCGGACCGGCATCTACCTGCTGTCCCTGGCCTGGGGATTCTGTCTGCTGCGGCAGTACAAAGCCAGGACTCTGATCCATGACTGTCTGATCTGCCGCCTGTGGCGCTGGTGCAAGGCTGCCCTGGATCACGCCAGCTTTCCCTCCCGCATGACGGCCTGTTTTCTGGGATATCTGGCAGGCACTGTCATGCTGGCTTACAGTTCGTATTATCTGTACAAGAACAGAGAGCTGCTGTCCTTTTCCTGGCTTTATCTGGTTCCCCTGATCCTGCTGCTGGGCTTTCAGATATGGACCTATCTTCTGATGTACCGCAATACCGGCGAGACCGAGAAGATATCCCTGGGTATTTTTAAGATGTCCGAGGGCGAGACCAGCTACAAGATCGACACCACCGGTTTCTCCCCCAAGAGCGCTGATCTGGCCAGAACTCTCAACAACATCGGCGACGGCATGGAGACCGCTCTCCAAGAACAGGTCAAAAGCGAACGGCTGAAAGCAGACCTGATCACCAATGTGTCTCACGACATCAAGACTCCCCTCACATCCATCATCAACTATGTGGATCTGCTGAAAAGGGAGAATATCCAGGACGAGAAGATCCAGCGGTATCTGGAAGTGCTGGACCAGAAATCCCAGCGTCTGAAGACCCTGACCGAGGACCTGGTGGAAGCCTCCAAGGCAAGCTCCGGCAACCTGAAGCTGGAGATCGCCAACATCGATCTGGTAGAGTTGATCCATCAGACCAACGGAGAATTCGAAGAGAAATTTGCCCAGCGCCATCTGGAACTTATGGCCAGCCTGCCTGTGGAGAACATCTTCATCGCTGCCGACGGGCGGCGGCTGTGGCGTGTCCTGGAAAATCTTTACATCAATGCTTTTAAGTATGCCATGGAAAACAGCCGGGTCTATGTAGACGTGGTCCGGAAAAACAATTATGTCTATTTTACCATCAAAAACGTATCTGAGAATCCTCTCAACATCAATGCCGACGAGCTGACGGAGCGGTTTGTCCGGGGAGACGTGGCGCGGACCACGGAAGGAAGCGGTCTGGGGCTGTCCATCGCCAAAAGCCTCACCCTGCTTCAGGGAGGCCTCTTTGATATCTATATAGACGGAGATCTGTTTAAGGCCCAGCTGAAATTTCCTGTTCTGCCGGAGTCAGACTGAACATGATCGCCGCGTCCGGAAAAGAACAGACAGAAACAGCGTCCGAAAGACGGAACGGTTCCCAGATTCCGCCTTCCGGACGCTGTTTTATCCAGAGGGCTATGCCGAAAAAAATTTCCGATATTCTTCCGAAAACAGATTGCCTCCCATTCTCCGGACCCCGCCGTAAAGATGGCGTTTTAAGAGAGGTTCGATGGCAGAAAAATTTCTGTTCTCGATCACATCGATCATTTCCCTGTGTTCCTCCATCACATCCGGCACATTGCGCCCCCCTATGATATCCAGTCGGATAAAGCGGGAGTAATCTGCCTGGGGCCGGATCAGGTTTTCCCAAAGGGGAATCTTGTCTGTGACCTGGAACCACACTCTGTGCATATCCAGGTCTGTCTTCAGAAACTCGTTAATGTCAAATTTCTCCGGATTTCTTTCCATATCATCGACGATCTTCTGGAGACACTGCTGTGCGTAGTGGACTCTGGCCACATCCGTAGGGGTACATATATTGATAAAATCTCTCAGCACCATACATTCCACGGCCATCCTCTGAAAAATCCACTGACTGGCCATCTTCAGATCAATGGGTGTGACGATAGTCCCTTTGTGAGGGACGATCTGAACAAAGCCTGCCTGCTGCTACTACTGCGGCGGCAGGAGGTTCGGAAGCCACGACGGCAGCCCCTGCAGCAGGAGGAGAGACCAAGTCCGGGGGAGAGGATCCCTATGCAGCCTTAGGCGACTTTACCATGATGGTAGGACACGCAGCCTGAGGGCAATCCACGTTATGTATCCATGGAGAAATTTGCGGAAGACGTTGCTGCCAGAACCAACGGCCATGTGACTGTAGAAGTATTCGGCAACGGCCAGTTAGGCACGGAGAAAGAGATGCTGGAGCAGGTGGTGGCAGGTACTGTTCAGGGTATGAGAGGCGGCCAGTTTGACTTCAGTCCCCGTCTTCTGATGTTTACCCTTCCTTTCCTTGCTCAGAACCGCGCACAGGTAACCGCTCTTCTCCAGAGCGATCTGGCCAAGAAGGTCTGTGCAGAAGCCGAAGCAGAGACCGGTACCGTGATCATCAATCTGTGCGACGCAGGCGGCTGGAGACAGTTTTCCAACAGCAAGCATCCCATTACCAAACCCGATGATCTTCAGGGCTTAAAGATGCGTACAAACGGTATGAACACCATTGACAAAACCTTTATCGCCCTGGGCGCCACCACGACTACCATCCCCTATTCCGATCTGTATATGGGCCTTAAGACCGGTGTCGCTGACGGACAGGAAAATCCGTGGGTCAACGTGGAAGGCATGAAATTCTATGAGGTTCAGAAGTATTTTACAGAGGTTAATTATCAGTTCCATCCCGATCCGTTTTATGTAAATGCAGCATGGTGGAACAGTCTTCCCGAAGAGTACCGCACCATTATCTCCGAGTGCGCCACAGAGATGGGAGCCTACAACGACCAGCTGATCGACGAAAATCAGGAAGCTGCAAAGCAGGTAGTCATCGATGCAGGCTGTGAGGTTTATGAACCCAGCGCAGAAGAACTGAAAGCATTCCAGGATGCCGTTCAGATCGTCTATGATCAGTGTGTAGAAGAAGGCATCATGACTGCAGAAGAACTGCAGGAGATGCTGGATATCGTAGCCAATACAAAATAATCAGAAAACGGTTCAGAATCAAAACTCCTGGAATGTGCACCATCGATATTCCGGGAGTTTTTCTGTGAAAGCCCTGACAACAGCCGGTTTTCGCAGGATAAAATCGAGTAGGGAAGGCTTTTCCCCTACTTGCCGCGCCGGGGGCGGCCGCTTTAGCGGCATACTCCACTCCGCCCCCGTGTGCATAAACGCAGCCGCCCTGGAGGCGGACTTGAAGAAAGGGGCTGATTATCATCGAAAAGCTGAAAAAAATCGGCGACAAAGTATTTCTTGTATATCACGGCATCGGCGTGACAGCCATGGGACTTCTGGCGGTGCTTGTGATCTTCTCCGTAATCGCACGTTACTTTTTCTCCCTCAGCTGGAAACAGCTGTCCGAGTTCAACGTGACTCTGTTTGCATTTACCACCTTCTGGGGCATGGGGATCAATGTGATAAAAGGCGAACATGTCATCATCGATATTGTCTATGACCGTGTGCCTCCGGCTATTAAGAGATGGCTCAGCGTGGTAAACTATCTGATCATGCTGGTAGTGGATCTGGTGTTTACCTGGCAGGGCATCAACTATGTAGGTGTTGCAGGAAAGCAGATCAGCCAGGGCATGGAGATCCCCATGAAGTATATGTATGGGATCATGCCTCTGTCCGGAGCCATCTGCGCCGTCTGCATCATCTTCAAGATTATCCAGTTTGTCATGGTTGATGTTTCCTATTTTGCACCGAAGAATCAGGTTCTGACAAAAGAAACCCCATAAGTCCGGAAAGGAGCTGAGTATCTGTTATGGCAATGATAATACTTTTGATACTGCTGATTTTCTTCGCAGTACTTGGAGTGCCCCTGGCATTTGCCATCGGCGCCTCCTGCGTTACATATATTTCAACCAATGTCCCTGCTTTCATGTCCATGGTTCCTCAGAGGGTCTGGAACGGCGCTTACAGTGAACTGATGATCGCCATGCCCCTGTTTATGCTGGCAGGAGAGCTGATGAATACCGGCGGCATCACCAAAAGGATCATCAATTTCTGTCTGCAGCTTTTAAAACCGATCCGCGGCGGACTGGGTGAGGTCAATATCGTGGCTTCCATGATCTTCGGCGGGATCTCCGGCTCTTCCGTAGCCGATACCTCCGCACTGGGCAGTATCCTGATCCCTGCCATGGAGGATCTGGGATATCCTCCGGATGCCTCTGCCGGCATCACTGTAGCCTCCTCCACCATGGGTATGATTATCCCGCCTTCTACTCCCATGATCGTGTACTCCATGATCTCCGGAGCTTCCGTAGGCGCCCTGTTTATGGCCGGCGCCGTGCCTGGCATCCTGATCGGGCTGACCCAGCTGATTATGGTATATGTGATCAGCCACAGAAAAGGCTGGCATCCCAGGAGAACTCCCTTTGTGTTCAGAGACTTTGCCTCTGCCATCCTTTCCGGTATCCCTGCCCTGCTGATGCCTCTGTTCATCATCATCTGTGTATCCTTCGGCGTATGTACGGCATCCGAGAGCGCCGGCGTTGCTGTTCTGTACTCCATTATCGTCGGCTTCTTCGTATACCGGGAGCTGACCTGGAAGGCCGTGCTGGAGGCCCTGAAGAAGACTCTGATCTCTTCTTCCTCCATCATGATCATCATCGGCTTTACCACCATCTTTACCTGGGTGCTGACCATGCAGAAGGTTCCTCAGATCGTGGCCAATTTCTTCATCGGTTTGAATATGCCCGCATGGGGCATAGCCCTGGTATTCTGTATCATGATCCTGATGATCGGAACCTTTATTGACGTGAGTCCGGCTATTCTTCTGCTGACCCCCATCATGCTCCCTGTTATGCAGAATTACGGATTTTCCGCGCTGCAGTTCGGAGCCATGATGATCACCGGTCTGGCTATCGGCCTGGTTACTCCTCCTGTAGGCATGTGTCTCAACGCCTGCAACAAGATCAACCGAATGCCCATTATAGCGATTTTCAGGGGCGCGCTGCCCTATCTGATCTGTAATGTTATCGTGCTGCTGTCCATCAGCCTGTTCAGCCCTCTGACTACCTGGCTGCCTCAGCTCCTTGGTTACAGCATCTGAAAATACAGATCTGAAAACACAGTTCCATACCGGGTCTGCCTGGACAGGTATGGGGCTGTGTTTTTGTTTTGTACCCAATAAATACTTGCAATATAGTATCTGTAATGATATAGTTAATATCTGTCAGGGTTACATAACTAAATCATTTATCTTATATACAGCAAAAGAAAATTATGAATATAACCATCAGAAAAAGATCCTTTCCGGGCGTTTTACTCCTGGCCTCCCTGCTCCTGTCCGGCTGCGACAGCGCCGCCTACCGGGGACAGGTCACCCAGCCTTCAGAATCCCGGGAAGTCAATATTATTACAGAAGAAAGCTCTTCTCAGGAGGAAGTGCTGGAGGGCGTGGGGCGGATCACCCCCGGAGGTCCTGAATATGACATCCTAAAAGATCTGTCGGTGCCTGAGACAGAACCGGCACCAGACTATTACCGTATCGGCGTGGAGCACGAAAATGTGGCCAAACTCCAGGAACGGCTTATGGAACTGGGTTTCATGGATAACGATGAACCTACGGAATACTACGGCAACGTGACCCAGGCGGCCGTAAAATCTTTTCAGAGGCAGAATAATCTGGCCCAGGACGGCATCATCGGTCCGTCCACCTGGGAGGCCATCATGGATCCTGCGGCCAAATACTACGCCACAAAAAACGGAGACCAGGGAGAGGATATCCGACGGATCCAGAACCGTCTCTATGAACTTGGCTACCTGGCTACGGAGGATCTGATCACCGGCAATTTCGGCGACAAGACAGAGGAAGCCGTGAAAAAACTGCAGCAGATGAACGATCTGGAACAGGACGGCAAGGTAGGCCAGAAGACCATGAATCTCCTTTACAGCGACGAGATCAAACCCAATCTGCTGGTATACGGAGACCGCAGCGAGGTGGTTCAGGCGGCTCAGGAGCGGTTAAAACTTCTGGGGTATCTGACTACAGACCCGGACGGAGCCTACGGACTGGATACATCCATTGCCTTAAAACAGTTTCAGTCTAGAAATGACCTGGTAGTAGACGGTTATCTGGGACCCTCCACCAGGGCGGCCCTTAACAGCGGCGATGCCGTTCCCAACGGTCTCTCCCTGGGAGATCAGGGCGACAGCGTAGAGCGGGTCCAGCAGCTGCTGAGCAAATACGGCTATCTTGCCTCTGCCAATGTAACCGGGTATTTCGGTGAAGTGACAGAGAATGCAGTAAAAAATTTTCAAAAGAACAACAGTCTCTCCAGCGACGGCTCCGTGGGCATGCTGACCATGGCCAAACTGACCGGCAGCAATGTGCGCCGTTCCACCGGAGGCACGGCCACGGGAGGCGGCAGCTCTTCCAACAGAGGCGGCGGCTCTTCTTCCGGCAGCACTTCCTCGGGCGGAGGAACCGTCAATATCAGCGGCGGAGCGGGAACTCTTATATCCATCGCCAGTTCCAAGCTGGGCTGTCCCTATGTATACGGCGCCAAAGGCCCCAACTCCTTCGACTGCTCCGGCTTTGTATACTGGTGTCTGAACCAGGCGGGAGTCCGTCAGAGCTACATCACTTCCTCAGGCTGGCGCAGCGTGGGGAAATACACGAAGATCACCAATTTCAATAATCTTCAGGCCGGAGACATCGTGGTCGTAAGCGGCCACGTAGGTATCGTTGCAGGCGGAGGAACCGTCATTGACGCCTCGTCCAGCAACGGAAAGGTGGTCCACCGTTCTCTCAGCTCCTGGTGGAGAAATAATTTCATCTGCGGCTGGAGGATTTTCGGATAGAGCAAAACGTCAGATAGAGCCAACGCGCAAAAAAACTCTTTACAACACAGAGGAACCGTACTATAATGGTCACATTGACAACCAAACAGCAGTCTTCAGGGCAGGGTGCAAGTCCCTACCGGCGGTAAAGCCCGCGAGCCGAAAGGCAGATCCGGTGAGATTCCGGGGCCGACAGTACAGTCTGGATGAAAGAAGATGAAGGAGAGACAGGCGGTTTTTGTGTACCGCCGGATCGAAACATATGCTCTGAGACGGGATTTCCCGTTTCAGAGTTTTTTGTTTTCAGCCCGGTCAGTCTCTCTCCAATAACTTCCATTACAAATCACATCCCTGCAGAAGCTATTCTGACAGGGATTTTTTCATCCTCATATTCTGCTGCTTTTATGATCATAACAAGGAGGAGATCACATGACAGACAGAGATTATATGGAGAGGGCCATTTTTCTGGCAGAAAAGGGCCGGGGATGGACCAACCCCAACCCTGTGGTGGGAGCGGTGATCGTCAAAAACGGCCGCATCATAGGAGAAGGATACCATGCCCGATGCGGAGATCTTCACGCGGAGCGCAATGCCATCGCCTCTCTCACAGAGGATGCTGAAGGATCCACCCTCTATGTCACCCTGGAGCCCTGCTGCCACTATGGGAGAACTCCTCCCTGCACCGAAGCTATCCTGGAACAGAAGATCAGCCGGGTAGTCATCGGCTCCAGAGATCCCAATCCCCGGGTGGCGGGAAAAGGGGCCGGTATCCTGAGACAGGCCGGAGTCCGGGTGACAGAAGATTTTATGAGAGAAGAATGCGACCGGCTCAATCCTGTATTTTTTCACTATATCACTGCCGGGACTCCCTACGTGGTCATGAAATACGCCATGACCGCAGACGGAAAGATCTGTACGAAAACAGGCGCCTCCCGCTGGATCACAGGTGAGCGGTCCCGAAAGCTGGTCCATGAGATGCGCCACAATTACATGGGGATCATGGCAGGCATCGGCACGGTTCTGGCAGACGACCCTCTGCTCAACGTCCGGCTGGAAGGGAAAAAAAGTCCGGTGAGGATCATCTGCGACAGCCGGCTGCGGATCCCCTCAGACAGCCGTATCTGCCGGACAGCCGGAGAATACCGGACCATCTTGGCCTGCGGCGCGGTGACGGAAGAGATGAAGATAAAGAAAAGACAGCTGGAGGATATGGGAATTCAGATCATATCCCTGCCCGATGACCGGGGACGGACCGATCTGAAGCAGCTCATGGAATATCTGGGCAGCCAGGGGATCGACAGCATCTTTCTGGAAGGCGGCGCACAGTTAAACGACAGCGCCTTAAGGGCCGGCATCGTACACGAAGTCAAGGTATTCATGGCTCCAAAGCTTTTTGGCGGAACCGGAGCCAGAACCGCGGTGGAGGGAATCGGCGTGGAGACTCCAGATCAGGCAGTCAGGTTGGAGCTGCAGAAAATTTCCCGTCTGGGGGAAGATATTCTCCTGGAATATCTTGTTTTGCAAATGTCAGGAGGTGAGGACAGATGTTTACAGGAATCATAGAGGAACTGGGCAGCGTCCGTTCCCTTTCTCTCACAGGCACTTCCGGTAAAATAACCATAGATGCAAAAAAAGTTCTGGAGGGAACCAGAATCGGAGACAGCATAGCGGTCAACGGAGTATGCCTGACTGTGATATCTTTACAGAGAGACGGGTTTACGGCAGACGTTATGGCGGAGACCGTGCGCCGCAGCAATCTTGGAGATCTCCGCAGAGGAGACAGGGTCAATCTGGAGCGGGCTATGGATGCAGGCGGAAGATTCGGAGGTCACCTGGTATCCGGCCACATCGACGGCACCGGAACTATAAGGTCCTGCAGGAAGGAAGAAAATGCGGTATGGGTTACCGTCACCGCCGGTCCGGATATCCTGAGACTCATTATCGAAAAGGGGTCTGTTGCCATAGACGGCATCAGCCTGACCGTGGCAGCCGTATCAGACCGCGATTTTCAGGTCTCCGTGATCCCTCACACGGGGGAGGAAACCACTCTGCTGAAGAAAAAGCCGGGGGATGCCGTGAACCTGGAAAATGATGTGGTGGGAAAATATGTGGAACGGCTGCTCACTCCCTGGCGGGAGGTAAGAGAGACGGCGGCGGTCCCGAAAGACAACCCCGGGGAATCTTCTCCGGGACTGACCATGGATTTTCTGAAAGAATATCTGTCCTGAACAGGCAGTTTGAAAAAAGGAGAAGCGAGAATATGAACAGAGATTACAATACCATCGAAGAAGCACTGAGAGATCTGCGGGACGGAAAGCTGATTCTGGTCACAGACGATCCGGACCGGGAAAATGAGGGGGATCTGATCTGCGCCGCAGAGTTCGCCACCCAGGACAACATTAACTTTATGGCCTGCCACGGCAAGGGGCTGATCTGCACGCCCATGAGCCAGAATCTGGCTTCCCGCCTGGGACTGCCTCCCATGGTAGCGGAAAATACCGACAACCACAGCACCGCTTTTACGGTGTCCGTCGACCACGCGGACACCACCACAGGTATTTCCGCCGCCGAGCGGTCCTATACCATGATGAAATGTGTGGATGAGACCACCCGGCCTGAAGATCTGCGCCGTCCGGGCCATGTTTTTCCCCTGATCGCCAGAAAGGGAGGCGTGCTGGTGAGGGGAGGCCACACAGAGGCTACCGTGGACCTGATGCGCCTGGCAGGTTTGAAAGAATGCGGCGTCTGCTGTGAGATCATGGATGAGGACGGGACCATGATGAGGACTCCCCGGCTGTGGGAACTGGCGGACCGGTTCGGCCTTACATTTATTACCATAAAGGATCTCCAGAATTACTGCCGGATCCATGAGAAGCATGTGGTCTGCGAGGCGGCAGCAGATATGCCTACCAGATACGGACATTTCCGAATCTTCGGTTATGTCAATGATATCACCGGAGAACACCATGTGGCCCTGGTAAAAGGAGAGATCGGCGACGGTGAAGATGTGCTCTGCCGTGTTCATTCGGAGTGTCTTACGGGAGATACCTTCGGCTCTCTGCGGTGCGACTGCGGCAATCAGCTTCAGGCTGCCATGGAGATGGTGGAAAAGGAAGGGCGGGGTATTATCCTCTATATGCGTCAGGAAGGACGGGGTATCGGACTGATCAACAAATTAAAGGCCTACAAGCTTCAGGAACAGGGTTTGGATACGGTGGAGGCCAATATCCGCCTCGGCTTCGCCCCTGATCTGAGAGAATACTGGGTGGGAGCACAGATCCTGTCCGACCTGGGAGTGAAATCTCTCAGGCTCCTGACCAATAACCCGGAGAAGATCTACGGACTGGAAGGATTCGGGCTGACAATCACAAAACGGGTGCCCATCGAGATCGCTCCACAGGAGTATGATGTGGTGTATATGAGGACCAAAAGAGAGAAAATGGGGCACATTTTTCAGAAAATTGTAGTTTGATCAATGGCGGCAGATACAGCCGCCGGCATAGAGTTTCAATGAGTACGGATTATATATAAGAAAAGGAGACTTCAAAAATGAGAGAGATTAAGATTCTGGAAGGTAAAGTTGTTGCGCCGGAGGGGATGACAGTGGGCATCGTGGCTTCCCGGTTTAATGAGATCATTGTCAACAAGCTTCTTGGCGGCGCCGTGGATGGACTGGTCCGCCACGGAGTTAATGAGGAGAATATTACAGCGGCCTGGGTTCCCGGGGCTTTTGAGATCCCGGTTACAGCAGCCAGGATGGCCCGCTCCGGAAAGTATGATGCGGTCATCTGCGTGGGAGCCGTGATCCGGGGGGATACCACCCATTATGATTATGTGTGCAGCGAGGTCTCCAAGGGCATCGCTCAGGTGGGGCTGTCTTCCGGAGTTCCCGTGCTGTTCGGAGTGATCACGACGGAGAATATCGAACAGGCCATCGCCAGAGCCGGAAGCAAGGCCGGCAATAAGGGGTATGACTGCGCCCTGTCCGCCATTGAGATGGTAAATCTTCTGAGGCAGATGTAAAGATGGGGGCGGCAGTCCTTTTAAATACAGGGCGAGAAAAGGGATTTTATCCTGGGGATCTCCCACCTTGTAATAGTTAATTTTTTATCATAATAATAGGATTTGCTGAAGATCTTATGAGTGAAGGCGGCTCCAAGCCCTTCAGCCGCCATCTGCACTCCTGCGTCAATATTATTCCCAAAAAACATGTCTGGGCTCAAATCCGGAATACACAAAGACTTTATCCACAAACTTTCTGATATTCTGTGTGGGAAACTGGAGAAAGAACACCTCGTCTTTCAGCAGATTCAGATCCAGCCATGGATAGGAGTCCCCTGTCTGCCTGGCCTGATATTCCAGGACATGGCCTTCGGGAAGCGCCAGAAGCAGTTCGTCATAGAACAGTGTGGTGTAGGAAGTATGCTTACTGTTGCACAGGACAGGCTTTTGGCAATTGCCCAGCAGTATGAAAAGAATGTGTCTATCCATTTGTTTGGACAGGAAGTGAACCCCGAAACATATGCAATCTGCAAGGCAGATATGCTGCTCAAAGGCGATGGGGAACAGGCGAAGCATATCAGCTATGGTTCTACGCTTTCCCTGGACGGAAACGCCACAAGGCAATTCGACTTTATGCTGTCCAATCCTCCCTACGGGAAAAGCCGGAAGGTTGACGCGGAGAAAATGGGCGGTAAAAAGGAGATTTTGGATACCTGCTTTAATGTCTATCTTGAAGGCGGCGAACAGATGGCAATGATTCCACGGACAAGCGACGGTCAGTTGCTCTTCCTGCTGAACAATGTGGCAAAGATGAAAAAGGATACGCCGCTATCTGATTGAGAACGACTTGGTTGAGGCTATCATTGCATTGCCGGAGAATATGTTCTACAACACAGGGATTGGGACATTCATCTGGATTCTGTCCAATCAGAAGGAGGAACACCGTAAGGGAAAAATCCAGTTGATT
>CAJUJV010000055.1:10194-27317 GCA_910586845.1 uncultured Hungatella sp. | reverse complement strand
TCCGGGACTGTTCCTTGAAGGAAGTATTGTGGAAGAGGGAGGGACAAGCCTGGACATATCGGCGGACCGGGAATGGAAATGTATCATCGACGAAAGAACCTCTTTTGTCCGGGAGGCCCCCGGGTTTGCGCCTCTTCATTTTTATGAGGATGTGACGGAGAAAAGGGAGGTCAGGACATGGAAGGAGCCAGGATTTGACGACAGCGGCTGGGAGAGAGCCTGTCCTTATGAGAGAGGGCTGATCCGGGATGCGGTGAGCCCGGGAAATTTAAATTCCAGGCCCATTCCTTATATGAGAAGAAGTAAGGGAAGATTTCAGGAGATCATGGCTGTGAGAAAGTCGGAGACTTCAAAGGAACAGTGGCAGCAGATGATCCTGGGCGCCGGCAGAGTGGAGATCGGGCCGGAAAAAGAAGAGATCGTGGAGCTTCACGCGGGAGAGGAGATGACGGGATATCTCCATCTGGTTCTGGAGGGCGGAACCGGAGCCAGGATCCGGATTTTGCAGTCGGAAGCTTATGTCCAGAGGGACAGCGCGGGAAAGAGCGGCAGGCCTGTAAAAACCGACCGGATGGATGCAAAATCCGGCGTTTTGACGGGATATGAGGATGTGTACTGTCCGGCAGGGGACGGAACGGAAGAAAAACCGGAGGAATATGAGCCTTTCTGGTTTCGCACATTCCGGTTTGTCCGGCTTTGGATCACCACAGGACAGGAAGGACTGACCATCAGAGACTTTTATTATGAGGAGACCGGATATCCCCTTGACATCAGGGCCGGCGTAAAGACATCTGATGAGTCTCTTGAGGCCGTGTGGGATATCAGCGCCAGAACCTTAAGGCGGTGTATGCATGAGACTTATATGGACTGTCCTTTTTATGAGCAGCTTCAGTATGTGATGGATTCCAGAGCCCAGATTCTGTTTACCTACGCGGCCTCCATGGATGACCGCCTGGCAAGGAAATGTATGGACGACTTTAAACGGGCCCAGAGGTATGACGGCCTTCTGTGCAGCGCTTACCCCAACACGCGGCCCAATGTGATCCCCGGGTTTGCCATTTTCTATGTGTGGATGGTTTATGACCATATGATGTATTTTGGGGATCGGGATCTGGTCCGTTATCATATGCCAGGAGTGGAGCAGGTTCTGGCATTCTTTGAGAGGAGCCGTACAGAGGAAGGCTATGTGGGAAAGACCGGAGGTTTCTACCGTCAGGCCAGATTCTGGTCCTTTATAGACTGGGCGCCCCAGTGGAAGGTGGGGGTTCCCAATGCCGCGGAGAAAGGGGCTGTTACCATGGAAAGTCTTCTCTATCTCATGGGACTGGAGAAAGGGGCGGCTCTCGCTTCCTTCCTGGGCAGAGAAGAACAGGCCAGAGAGTACCGGGAGACGGCAGAGGAGCTTCGGGAGAGTGTGAGAAGGTTCTGTGTAGATGAAAACGGATGGGTCATGGACGGACCGGGATTTGCGGAATACAGTCAGCATTGTCAGGTGTTCGGAGTGCTGTCAGGCGTTCTCGACAGGGAGACGGGGCGAAGGAATCTTCTGGGGACTCTGCGTCACCGGGAACGATACGCCCAGTGCACCGTATCCATGGCGCTGTACCTCTTCCGGGCTCTGGAGATGACGGGACTGTACGAGGAGACAAAGGAGTGCTGGAACGTCTGGCGTCAGATGGTAAACAATCATATGACTACGGTGGCGGAGTCTGACGATGACCCCAGAAGCGAATGTCATGCCTGGGGAGCCCTGGCTCTCTATGAACTTCCGGCAGTGACTCTGGGGATCCACCCGGCGGCGCCCGGTTTTGAAAAGATCAGGGTGTGTCCGATGCCGGGATACCTGGATTGGGCCGGGGGAGAAGGGCTGACGCCGAAAGGAACGGTTTCCGTGGAGTGGAAGAGAGGCGGCAGGAAGAGGATTGATGTTACGGTAAAGGCAAAAAGAGAAGTGATGGAGCGGATTGTCAGAGAAGAAGGCTTCCATTATCAGTATGTGGAGGAATAGACCCATGTCGACAGGAATCTTATGCGGATGCGGGGCCGTGTTTGCCGGAGGCCTTGTGGGAACCGTGTGCGGAAAATACATTAGCGATGAGACAAAAGATGTGATTACTACGGTGTTTGGAATGGCGGCCGTCGGCAACGGGATCATGTCCCTTATCAAAGGCAGCACCATGCCGCCGGTAATCCTGGCATTGATCGTAGGGACGCTCATAGGGCAGAGTCTTCAGCTGGAAAGACGGGTAAAAAGCGGGCTGAAAGCTGCGCTGGACAGACTGCCTCTTGCCGCAGACAGGATCGATATGGATGAGTATGTAACGATTGTGGCCATCTTCTGTGCCGGAGGGTTTGGCATATACGGGGCCCTGATGGAGGGCATGTCCGGGGACTCATCCATCCTTCTGTCAAAATCTATTATGGATTTTTTTACCGCCATCCTTTTTGCCGGGACCATGGGAGCGGCGGTGAGTCTGGTGGCCTTTCCCCAGCTCGCCATTTTTATGATCCTCTTCTGGTTCGCCAGATTAATCGTTCCTCTGACTACCCCGGAACTGCTCAACGATTTTGTGGCCTGCGGCGGTATCATGACCATAGCGGCAGGCCTGAGGGTGGCAAAGATCAAGGATATGCCGCTGATCAATATGCTTCCGGCCCTGGTGCTGGTGATGTTTTTCAGCAGGGGCTGGGGCATGGTATTCTGAGAAATGATTTACCGTATTAAAACGGTAAGAAACGTAGTGGAAGTTGGCTCTTCTGTTTTTTATAATGGCTGCATAGGGAACGAAAAGTAAACATGATACAAACAGGAGGCAGCTGATTATGAGAAGAAATGAGAAGATGAAATGGAAAAGGACGGCAGGACTTTTGCTGGCGGGAACTTTGGCACTGACCGGATGCAGTACAGGCACAGGCGCCGGATCAGGGGAGAGCAGCGAGACAGCCGCAACTGCGGCGACCACGGCGGCAGGTGTTACCGCGGCAGAGACTACAGTTGAGGAACGAGAGGAAACCACGGCCACAGAGGGGGCAGAAGAGTCTGTCAGCAGGGAAACAGTGGAATTTATGAAGGCGGCTCAGATGGAGACGAAAGAAGGGAACCTGGAATATTTTTCCTACAACGCCAAGGAAGACGGATTTGACAGCAACCGCGTGGACATCATGTCCCCCGCATTCTACATTTTTGCAGGCAATATGGACGAGAAAGGGGCCAATGAACTGGTAAGTGATCTGGGTATGGCTGAGAGAGTGCAGAAGTGGGCGGGAACCATTTTTGTAGTCAACCCGCTGAACGGCAGTGAATACGGCGAGAAGGACCTGGAAGCTTTTCTGGAGCTGGTCAACAGCCAGGGAGCGGCTAAGAACGTAAAGGTTGTGGGAAGCGAGGACGGCGGTACCTTTGTCAATAATTATGTATCCCAGAAATGCTATTTTGTATCCGGCATGTTTGTGTACGGAGGCGAGATGGAAGAGGGATTGGACTATTATGTTCCGGTTCCCGTATATTTATCAGGAGATGACCAGACGGCGGCTGACTATTATACAAAGGCCAATGAGGGGGTAAATCTGGCCGTGGTGGAGACAGGTACGGAAGATGACCTGGGAACGGCGTTTGACAACGCATGGAACAAGGTGCTGTCAAAAAATTACCGGATCTATGACTGGACTACGGAATTTTACTCCAGCAACATCATGGATCACAATACCCCCTATGAGCTCAATGAGATCCCGGATTTTGATGCCCTGGGGATCCGGTACATCACCTGCAAAGATGAGAAGGTAAGCGGCATGGACGGGGCGTACAGCTGGTTTGAGTATGTGCCGGAGACAGTCCTTGCTATGGAAGAAAAGACCGTGCCCCTTGTGGTAAGCTGCCATGGCAACAAGAACGATCCCCATATGCAGGGAGACACCACGGGCTGGCCGGAGACAGCGGCAAGAGAGGGATTTATAGTGGTTTCTCCGGAGTGGCAGCCTTCGGATATTAATTTTACTGGCTGTGATGGACTTGGAGAAGAGGGAGTGACAGCCCTGATAGGCGATCTTATGGAAAAATACCCTCAGATCGATCCTTCCAGAGTGTACATCAGCGGATTGTCTGCGGGTGGCGCATTTTCCTTTATGATGGGGATCAGGCACAGCGACGTATTTGCGGCTGCAGCTCCTGTGTCCGGCGTGAATTCTTTTGCGGCAGAGATCAAAGATGCCCTGGAAAACTACACGGGACATGGAACGCCCCTTCTGTATATGTGCGGAGATTACGACTTTTTCCAGATGATCCCCGTAGACGGAAGCAGCCCCAACGGTATGCCAGGGCTGTGGGAGTCTGACGAGAATGTAAGGATATTCTCAGCCCTTCAGGCATATCAGAAGACGCTGGGACTTACTGTAAGCGAGGAGCCGGACATGGCGGCCAATCCTTATTACGGAATCCTATTGGATGACTGGAAAAAAGTGGCCCTGGGGGATAAGGAAATGTACACAGGTACGTTGTCCAATGAAAACGGCGTGGTTATAGAACTGGCGGCCATCCTTGATCAGCCTCACTGGAATTACAAAGGAGAAGCCGATTATATCTGGAATTTCTTCTCCCGCTACAGCAGAGATGTGGAGAGCGGAGAGATCGTGTTTGAGAAATAGATGAGAAATCCCTGGTTCTGCAGTGTTTGATCTGAAGAACCGGGGGATTTTTTTATAGGAAAGTGTGTCCAATAGAAAAAACTCCGGGGATGCAGGCAAATGATAACGGGAAGGTATTGAAGAACCATTTTTTTTACAGTAGAATTAGGAATAAGCCGGTGGGGAGATTTACCGGAAGATGAAACTGCTGATCGGATAAAGATATTATCCGGGGAAAGAAAAAGGAGTCGGTCATGGATCAAAGTGAGATGAGACAGTTTTTGATAGAGGAACTTCTGAAGGAAAATCCACAGTATCAGGATATGGAGATCCCGGCGGGAGAAGCGGAGCAGAAGCAGCTGCTCAGAGGGTTGATGAATGTCCGCCTTCCCCGGAAGATCAGCAGGGAATTTCTCAAAGTTCAGGATCAATACCTTCAGGCGGAAACGGCGGCAAAAGGGATCACGGAGCTTAAGGATCTGAATCCGGTATCGGAAGGTATCTATCTTTGGCAGGGAGATATCACGACGCTGCGGTGTGACGCCATCGTCAACGCGGCCAACAGCGGCATGACAGGCTGCTATGTGCCAAACCACAGATGTATTGATAACTGTATCCATACATTCAGCGGAATTCAGCTCCGCATGGACTGCGCGGAAATGATGAGGCAGCAGGGGCATGAGGAAGAGACGGGAAAAGCCAGGATAACAAAAGCATATAATCTTCCGTGTAAATATATCCTTCATACAGTGGGACCGATCATCAGAGGCCCTCTTACAGAGGCGGATTGCGGCCTGCTGGCGTCCTGTTACCGTTCCTGTCTGGAACTGGCGGCGGAAAACCATCTGGAGAGCGTAGCGTTCTGCTGTATCTCTACGGGAGAGTTTCATTTCCCCAACGATAAGGCGGCACAGATTGCCGTAAGCGTGGTCAGAGAATTTATGGAGGAAGAGACAAGCGTAAAGAAGGTGGTTTTTAATGTGTTTAAAGATCTGGACAGAGAGATCTACAGGAGATTGCTCTGAGGATATCGGGGGTATCTCCCCCAAGTCTTACTCTTGATATTTGTAAAAGTTGGGCTATATTATTATCAGGGAATCAGCCCTGAAATTTTTTTTCAAATGGGGGGATCTTTTATGGGATTCATTGAAAACAAAAAACTTGCCGCCCGGATCGGGACTATAACAACCATTGTCACCCTGGCAGGGATGCTGCTGCTCTGGCTGGTGGTGTCCACCAATGCCGCCCATATGGTAAAAAGTGATATTACCAACCAGATGACGGATGCCGTGGAGTCCAGAGCCGCCATAATCGACGAGTATGTGCTTTCCGCAGAGGAATATATGACGGCTTTTGCCCTGGGCAGTCAGGTCCGTGACCTGCTCAGGAACCCCGATGACCCGGCGCTGCTGGAACGGGCCCAGAAATATACGGAGGATTTTGCCGCTGTCAAGGGGGTGTTTGAGGGGCTTTACATCGCCACCCCGGCCACCCATGTGCTGACACATACATCCCAGGGAGCCATCGGTATGACCACCCGGTCGGGAGATTCCCTGAAAACCTTTCAGGATACCATCCTGTCCCGGAGGGAGCTGACAAATCTGGGGATCATGAAGTCTCCCGGTACCGGCAGCATGATCCTTTCCATGTACTATCCGGTCTTTGAGGGGCAGCAGTGTATCGGTTTTGTGGGAGCCGGCGTCTATGCCGGCCATCTCATGGACTCGCTGCTGAACCTGGATATCAAGGGTCTGCCGGACAGCGAGTACGTATTCTTAAATGCAGATACAGGAGTCTATCTCTATCATGAGGATGACGCTCTTTTAAATACCGAGACCGCCGACGCGGGATACCGGGAGATCATCGGGCAGGTTCGGGCAGACGGGGGCACTCAGGCCAGTACATATTCCTACCGGGATGAGAACGGAGTCAGGCAGCTGGTGGTTTACAAGTACCTTAAAGACCGGGGCTGGATCTTCATGGTCCGGGACAGCGCCGCTGAAGTCTACGCCGCCGTGACCACCGTGCGGGTTCTGGTAGGCATACTGTGCGGGATCATGACTGCCGTCATTATCCTGATCAACCTTTTGATGCTGCGCAGGGAGGGGAGAGATCTGATGGCGGTGGAACAGGCCATCGGACAGCTGGGAGAGCTGAATCTCTCCGCGGATCAGGAGCTGGAGTCCTTCTACGGCCGGTCCGATGAGATCGGCATGATCGCCCAGACCATCCACCGGGTCTGCGCCTGTCTGAGAAAGACCATCGATGACGTGAGCCGTATCCTGGGCGAGATGGCTGCCGGCAATCTGGCCATCGATGTCGCTGCCAATGAATCTTATTATATCGGCGACTTCAAGGCCCTGTCCGCCAGCCTCCGGTCCATCCACGCCAATCTGGTGAATATCATCTGCCGCATCTCCCAGGTGGCCGGACAGGTGGATACCAGCGCGGAGCGGGTATCCTCAGGCGCTCAGGAACTGGCCCAGGGCACGACACAGCAGGCCATATCCGTTGACGGACTCATGACCAATGTGACGGCCATTACCGCTCAGATTCAGACCAGCACCACCCGCTGCGGCAGTGCCAGCGAGCTGGTGGACCGGGCCAGCGGCTACGCGGCAGAGGCGGATACAAAGATGGAACAGCTGACCGCCGCTACGGAGAACATCAACCAGTCCTCCGCACGGATCGGCACTATCATCAAAACTATTGAGGATATCGCGTTCCAGACCAACATTCTGGCTCTCAACGCTGCCGTGGAGGCTGCCCGTGCGGGCAGTGCGGGGAAAGGCTTTTCTGTAGTGGCCGATGAGGTCAGGAATCTGGCAGCCAAATCAGCCGACGCTGCCCAGGACACCAACAGCCTCATCAGCCAGTCTATCGAGAACGCCGGCACCGGGGCGGACTCTACGGATCAGGCCGTCTCCGCCATGCAGGTTATCAGCGACTGTATCCAGTCCATCAAGACGCTGATGGATGAGATCGCCGCTGCCAGCGTTCAGCAGTCAGAGATGATCCAGCTGATCGAAAACGGGATCAAGGAGATATCCGCAGTGGTCCAGGACAATTCCTCAGCCGCTGAAAAGAGCGCGGCTGTTTCCAGAGAACTGTCCCAGCAGGCCAGGACGCTCAACGGCCTTATCAGCCGCTTCCGTATCAGATGACGGATCACAGATCCCCTTGCCTGGCCGGGAGCTTTTCCACAACCGCATATCAGATCCCCGGAGTTCCGCAGAAATACGGCGGTTTTCCGGGGATCATTCTTGTATCACAGCTTTTTTGCATTGTCTCAGGAAAGAGACTTGTGCTGCCGCAGCCCTATGATAAAATAGAAAAAGGAGGGAAGAGAGCATATGGACAGACAGACCATCTTCCGATGGGTCAGGAAGCAGTACGGCACGGTCCCCGATTACCCGTGGTCAGACAATAACGCCGTGCTGCGCCATAAAGACAACCGTAAATGGTATGGGGTCATCCTGGAGGTAGCCAAAAGCAAACTGGGTCTGCCGGATGAGGGGACAGTGGATGTGATCAACGTAAAATGCGATCCTCTCCTCACCGGTTCCCTCCAGAAGAAACCCGGGTTCCATCCCGCATACCATATGAACAAGGAGAAATGGATCAGCATCCGTCTCGACGGCAGCGCCGGCGACGAGGAGATCAGGAACCTGATTCACCTAAGTTTTGAACTGACAAAGACAAAAAAGAATTGATATGATCCAGAAAATACAGTATGATAGTAAAGTGACAGAACAGCGCAGACGACAAGCTGAAAAACACAGGGGGAAAGAACAATGTACCATTGTCATACTCATATCTATTTGACTGGCAGCAGCCGACTGTTTGAACTGATAAAGGAGATGCCTCCGCTTCAACATTTTACCCATGAGTTTCGTGAGAGCAGAGAACCGGAGGAAAGACTGGCAGCCTGGGCAGATGTGATTGTGGCAGATTTGCAGGACGGATATAAGGGAGACCGTCTGCAGAAGCTGCTTTCAGGCAGAAGAGAAGAAACAGAATTGATCGTGATCGCGGACAGGGATGAGGCGGCAGAGCTGTGGACGGGCCTGTCAGACATAAAAGACATCTGGATCAGGCCCATGTCTGACGAAGAGCTGCGGTTCCGGTTTCTCAAGTGGCAGGAAGCTTACAAGACAGGCAAGGATTTCTGGGAGAGCAGACAGTATCTGGACGCCACCATCAACCATGTGCCCAATCTGATCTGGTATAAAGATAAAGCGGGGATCCATGAGAAAGTCAACGACAGTTTCTGCCGGACCGTGAACAAGACCAGGAAGCAGGTGGAAGGCAGGGGACATGCCTATATTTGGGATGTGGAGGAAGACGATCAGGCCTGCATCGATTCGGAGCGGGAGGTTATGGCCAGAAGAGAGACCTGCGTCTCCGAGGAGACTGTCAGGACCGGAGACGGCATGAAACTGCTGACTACCTACAAGTCGCCTCTTTACGATGTGGATGGAAGCGTTATGGGAACCGTGGGGGTGGCCATCGATGTGACACAGGAGAGGGCCTATGAGCAGGAGATTATCCAGAAGAATCATACGCTGGAGACGATCTTTACTACCATGGACTGCGGAGTCATGTGCCATACTCTGGACGGAAGCCGGGTCATCAGTATCAACAGGGCGGCCCTGGAGATCCTGGAATACGATTCCGAGGAGGAGATGATTGAGGCAGGCTTTGACATGGTTGCCCAGTCCGTGCTGGCTGAGGATAAAGAAAAGCTGAGGCAGTGTATCCGGGAGCTTAAAAAAGAGGGAGAGAGCACGGCCATCGAGTACCGGGTACAGTGCCGGAACGGGAGTATCCGCCATGTTATGGGCAACGTGAAGCTGATCCGGGAAAACGGGGAGCTGATGTATCAGCGCTTCCTCCTGGACTGGACGGCCCAGAAGCTGCAGGAGAAGGAGAATGAACGGCAGCAGACGGAACTGATTCATGCCCTCAGTATCGACTATCGGGTGGTGTGCTTTTTTGATCTGGACACAGGCGGCGGATATGTTCTCCGGATCGATGAGGACGACATGTTCAGCTCCGTATTTAACGGCGAACTGAATCTGAGGGAGTGTATGGAGACCTACATAGAGAACTTTGTCTATGAGGAGGACCGGAACATGCTGCGTCAGTCCGTCGGCAGGGAGCGGGTTATGAAGGAACTGTCGGAGAAAAAACAGTGCTATATCAATCACCGGACCTTCCGTGACGGCCAGATCAACTATTTCCAGATGAAGATGGTGCGGACAGGGGTATGGGGAGAGAACCACTGTATTGTCCTTGGTTTCCGCAGCGTGGATGAGGAGATCCGCCACGAGATGGAGCAGAAGAGTCTTCTGGAGGATGCCCTGGATCAGGCCAACAAAGCCAACCGGGCCAAGAGTACCTTCCTGTCCAACATGTCCCACGACATCCGCACCCCCATGAACGCCATCGTAGGATTCACGTCCCTTGCCATCAACCGTATCGATCAGAAGGAGCAGGTGGAAGAATATCTGAAGAAGATCATGCTCTCAGGCAATCACCTCCTGGGACTGATCAACGACGTCCTGGACATGAGCCGGATCGAAAGCGGAAAGATGCACCTGGAAGAGAAGCCCTGCAGCCTGGAAGAGATTCTTCAGGGGCTTCGGAGCATCCTCCAGGCGGACGTGAAGGCCAAGGATCAGAAACTGTCCATCAGAGCCGTGGATGTGGTCAATGACGAGATCTGCTGTGATAAGCTGCGGCTCAATCAGGTGCTGATCAATCTTCTGAGCAATGCCATCAAGTATACTCAGGCCGGCGGCACCATAAGCATGACCATGACTGAGAAACCGGGGGCGGCCCATGGGTTTGCCAGCTACGAGTTTGTCATTGTTGACAACGGTATCGGCATGGACGAAGAATTTGTGGCCAGGATCTTTGAACCCTTTGAGAGAGAGAAGAATTCCTCCATCAGCGGCATCCAGGGCACGGGCCTGGGGATGGCCATCACAAAAAATATCGTGGACATGATGAAAGGGACCATCCGGATCAGCAGCACCCAGGGGCAGGGCACAGAGGTCAGGGTTTCTCTGGCATTCCGCCTTGGTTCCGGTGCAGAAGAGGAGAGGAAGGATTCTCGGGAAGAGACTGACATCAGCATAAAAAGATTTCATGCAGGCAGGATCCTTCTGGCCGAGGATAATGAGCTGAACCAGGAGATCGCCGCCGCCATCCTGGAGGACGGAGGGTTTACCACAGAGATCGCGGACAACGGCCGGATGGCCGTGGATATGTTAAAAGCCTCGGAGCCGGGATACTACCAGGTGATCCTGATGGATGTGCAGATGCCGGTGATGAACGGCTATGAAGCCACCAGGGAGATCCGAAGGCTGGAGAATCCGAAGCTGGCCTCCATCCCCATACTGGCCATGACGGCCAATGCCTTTGAGGAGGACCGTCGTGAGGCGGTGAAGAACGGAATGAACGGCCACCTGGCAAAACCCATCGACATTAAAGAACTGTTTGACACACTGGAAAAGGTACTGAATTAGACCATACATCAGAGCTTATGATACGAGAATATCTGAAACAGAACGTATATGAGGCCCTGCAGGAGAGACTTGAATTTCTCTTTCAGGAATTTGACAATATCTATGTGTCTTTTTCCGGCGGAAAAGACAGCGGCCTGCTTTTAAACCTGGTCCTGGATTACAGAAAGACCCATTGTCCGGAGCGGACCGTCGGCGTCTTCCACCAGGATTTCGAGGCCCAGTATACGGTGACCACAGAATATGTGGAGAGAACATTTGAGAGGATCAAAGAGGAGACAGAACCTTACTGGGTCTGTCTCCCCATGGCTACAAGGACGGCTCTCAGCAGTTATGAGATGTACTGGTATCCATGGGATGATACGAAAAAAGAACTGTGGGTGCGGCCCATGCCGGATAAGGAATACGTGATCAGCCTGGACAACAACCCGGTGACCACCTACCGTTATCGGATGCACCAGGAGGATCTGGCCAAACAGTTCGGACGGTGGTACAGACTGTCCCACGGCAAAAAGAAAACCGTATGTCTTCTGGGGATGAGAGCGGACGAGTCCCTGTTCCGCTACAGCGGATTCCTCAACAAAAAGTACGGATATAAAGGACAATGCTGGATCGGACAGCATTTTAAGGATGTGTGGTGTGCCTCCCCTCTCTATGACTGGAGTACTTCCGACGTGTGGCACGCCAATTATCAGTTTCACTATGATTACAACCGTCTCTACGATCTGTATTACATGGCGGGCCTCCCCATATCTCAGATGAGAGTGGCCTCCCCGTTTAACGATTATTCCAAAGATTCCCTCAATCTCTACCGGGTCATAGACCCGGAGATCTGGGTGAAGCTGGTGGGGAGAGTCCGGGGAGCCAATTTTACCAGCATTTACGGCAGGACCAAAGCCATGGGCTACCGCAGCGTGACCTTGCCGGAGGGACACACCTGGAAGAGCTATACCATGTTTCTTCTGGACACCCTGCCAGCCAGGCTGAGGAACAACTACATCAGAAAGTTTAACGCCTCCATCGACTTCTGGCATAAGACCGGAGGAGGTCTGGATGAGGAGACCATCCGGGAACTGGAAGAGAAAGGATACCAGATCCGGAGAAACGGCGTTTCCAACTATACGCTGAGTAAAAAGTCCCGGGTGATCTTTCTGGGGAAAATTCCCGACGATACCGATGATATCAGATCTTCCAAGGATATCCCCAGCTGGAAACGGATGTGCTACTGTATCCTGAAGAACGATCACACCTGCCGGTTTATGGGATTCGGAGTGACCAGGGAGCAGCAGAGGAGGATCGATGCCATCCGGGACAAATACAAAAGTCTGGAGGAGATAGATTATGGAATATAAAAGTCCGGCTTACCATGTGATCCCGGTTCCTATGGAGAAGATCCGGCCCAACACATACAATCCCAACAAAGTGGCTCCGCCGGAGATGAGGCTTCTCTACGACAGCATCAGGGCGGACGGGTATACCATGCCCATTGTATGTTATTATAATAAAGAAGAAGACGTATATATTATTGTAGACGGATTTCACCGGTACCGGGTGATGCTGGAGTACCCTGACATCTATGAGAGGGAGAAAGGCATCCTTCCCGTATCGGTGATCAACAAACCTCTGGATCAGAGGATGGCCAGCACGGTCCGTCACAACCGGGCCAGAGGCAGCCACAGCGTGGATCTGATGAGCAATATCGTAAAGGAACTCCATGAGCTGGGACGCTCGGATGCGTGGATTTCGAGACATCTGGGTATGGACAGAGACGAGATCCTCAGACTGAAACAGATCACGGGTCTGGCGGCTCTGTTTAAAGACGTGCAGTTCGGAATGGCCTGGCAGCCAAAAGAAGAACAGGAAACAGGAGAAGATGGATAATAAGATATGGCGGGAGATGGGTCTGAAAAAGTATTTTATGGCATGTGCGGTATTTCTGGTATTTATGATATTCAGCATCTGCTATTTTTTTTACTGCGTTCAGATCAATGTGGTGGCTTCGGCCGAAGAGGCCATCGTCAAACATGTAAAAAGACAGAAAATTCATTTTAACGAGATCATAGCCCTTCAGTACAGATATCTGGAGGGAACCGCGGCCTATATGGGCCGCTCGGGGGATCTTTTGTCAGAAGAAAACCGGGAGCTTATGCTGAACCTCAGCAGGGCGGGCTGCTTTAAGATGATGGCTGTCATCGACGAGGACGGGATCAGCACCTATGAGGACGGCCTTCAGAAAGATGTGTCCTCCAGAAGATATTTTCAGGAAGCCATAAAAGGAAAGAGGTCTCTGAGCGATCCTCTCATAAGCAAGGTGGATGGAGCGCGCCGGGTGATTCTGGCGGTCCCTGTCAGCGGTTTGGACGGGCCGGAGGGAGTGCTGGCCGGCTCCTGCGATGTAGGCAGTCTCAGTCATCTGCTGTTTGAGGACCTCTATGGAGGGACAGGATACAGTATGGTCGTCACGTCTTCAGGTACGGTGGTGTCCTGGGACAGGGCGGATGAGGCGGAAACTTCAGGGCAGGAGGAGAATTTTTTTGATTACTGCGGACAGATGGATTTTCCGGGCAAATACTCCCTGAAACAGATGCAGGAGGACTTTGCCGCCCAGACAGGCGGCTGCGTCATGCTCCGGTCCGGCAGAGACGCCGATTATCTGGTATATGAGCCTCTGGATCTGGGAGGCTGGATGCTCTGCTATCTGGTCCCGGCGGCCAAAGTTCGGGAAGATTACGGATTTATCCGGTACTATGAAGTGATCTTTTCCATGGTGCTGCTGGGGGGACTGGCAGTCCTGCTGATGTACATCTGGGGTATTCGCAGCAGGGAGCAGAAGGAGCTGATCCAATATGCTCACACGGATGCCCTCACCGGGGCGGTGAACAAGGACAGCACGGAAGCGGAGATCAACAGCTGGCTCAGTCGGCACAGAACCGGGATTCAGGCGTTTCTCATGCTGGATGTGGACAACTTCAAGACTGTCAATGACCGCTATGGCCACGGGGCCGGGGACGAGGCTCTCCGTCAGATCGGCAGAGTGCTGGCCGGAGAGTTCCGGGACGGAGATATCGTGGGAAGGATCGGCGGAGACGAGTTTGTAGTGCTGATGAAAGACATTGCCGACGAAGAGAACGCAGTATACCGCGTGGAGAACCTGTGCAGGGTGATCCGGAAGATTACCGTAAAAGGGATTCCGGGGACCCCTCTAAGCTGCAGCGTGGGAGTGGCTTACAGCCCCAATCACGGCAGCACCTACGGAGAGCTTTATCTGTGCGCCGATAAGGCCCTGTATGAGACGAAGAAAAGAGGCCGGGACGGCTACACCGTATACACAGACAATATGCAGATCAGAGGAGAAACCTTATGAAGACCATTGTGTACAACGGAATTCTGGTTACTATGAATGAGAACCGGGACGTATACCCCCGGGGATATGTGGCTGTGGAAGGGACCAGGGTGACAGAGACAGGATCCATGGACCAGCTGCGGGATAAGTACGGATCGGACAGCCTTTTGGGGCAGGGAGGAGAGACCGGGATCCGGTGGGAAGATGCCAGAGGCGGTATCATCATGCCGGGGATGGTTAATACCCACTGCCATATGAGCATGATCCCTTTCCGGGGGCTGGGAGACGACTGCAAAGACCGGCTGAGAGTCTTCCTCCTTCCCATGGAGGAGAAAGCCATGGACCGGGAGATGGCGGTGCTGGCCGGGCGCTACGGTATCTGCGAGCTCCTCCTGGCAGGAGTTACCACGGTTATGGACATGTATTATTTTGCAGGGGATCTGGCCCGTGTTATGGATGATATGGGGATCCGGGGCATCGTGGGGGAGACGGTCATGGACCAGGCCACCTGCGATGCGGCTGCTCCCGGGGAGGCTCTGGCCATGGGAGAAGACGCCATGAGAAGCTACAGGGAGCATCCCAGAGTCTCGGTCTGTCTGTCTCCCCACGGCACCACCACCTGCAGCGCGGATTACCTGCGCCGGGCCTATGAGGCGGACTGCCGGTATCAGGTGCCTTTTACCCTTCACACGGCGGAGATGGATTACGAGATGGCCTTTCTGAGAGAGACTTATGACATGGGTGCCGTGGAGTATCTGGACCATACAGGCGTCCTGGGAAAGCTGACCCTGGCAGCTCACGCTATCCATGTAAGCGCAGAGGAGGTCCGGCTGCTGGCCGAGAGAGGCGCCTCCGTGGCCCACTGTATCGGCTCCAACACCAAGGCGGCCAAGGGTGTGGCCCCGGTGAAGATGATGACGGATATGGGGATTCCCGTAGGGCTGGGCAGCGACGGACCGGCCAGCGGCAACACCCTGGATCTTTTTACACAGATGAGATTCTGCGCCAATTTCCATAAAAACCATTTAAAAGACCGCAGCGCCTTCCCTGCCAGGGATATTGTGGCTATGGCCACGTCAGGAGGAGCCAGGGCCCTGGGGCTGGGAGACCGTATCGGTTCCCTGGAACCGGGAAAGGAAGGGGACCTGATCGTGGTGGAGACGGATTCCGTCAACATGTTTCCCGTGTACGATCCCTATGCGGCCCTGGTCTACAGCGCCCAGGCGGCCAATGTGAGAGACGTCTATGTGGCGGGACAGTGTCTGGTGAAGGACAGGAAGCTGGTGAGAGAAGATCCGGCACAGATCCGCAGGGCTCTTCTGGAGAAAATGAGACAGACAGAATTCGGCACAATGGGCAGGGGATTTTTTTAAAAAACGCTCTTGTAATTTTTTGGATATGGGGTATAATACTAGATGTAGTGTATAGACCCTGGCAAAGAATACAATATATGGAGTGTTATCGGGATGAACATTATAAAGAGAAGCGGGAAAGAAGTTCGTTTTGAAGCGGAGAAGATCCAGAACGCAGTGGAGAAAGCCAACGGTACCGTCAAAGAAGAAGAGCACCTGACTGCGGACCAGATCGTGAAGATCGTCCAGGCCGTGACAGCCAGATGTCAGGAACTGAGTCGGGCGGCCGGCGTGGAAGAGATCCAGGATATGGTGGAAGAGGAGATCATGCGCCATCAGGCGTACAAAGTCGCCAACCATTATATCACATACCGTTATAAAAGGCAACTGATTCGTAAGGCCAACAGCACGGATCAGCAGATCTTAAGTCTGATCGAGTGCAGCAACGAGGAGGTCCTGCAGGAGAATTCCAACAAGAATCCTGTGGTCAACAGCGTACAGAGAGATTATATGGCAGGCGCGGTCAGCAAGGATATTACCAACCGTCTCCTGCTTCCCCAGGAAGTGGTTCAGGCCCACGAAGAAGGGATTATCCATTTTCACGATGCGGATTATTTTGCTCAGCATATGCACAACTGTGACCTGGTGAACCTGGAGGATATGCTGCAGAACGGGACGGTGATCTCAGATACTCTCATCGAGAAGCCCCACAGTTTCTCCACAGCCTGCAACATTGCCACCCAGATCATCGCTCAGGTAGCTTCCTCCCAGTACGGCGGCCAGAGCATCTCCCTGACTCATCTGGCTCCTTTCGTGGATGTGAGCCGTCAGAAGATCGTCCTGGAAGTCCGGGAAGAACTGAAGGAGCTGGGATGCGAGGGTACCAGAGAGCAGATGGAATCCATTGTCGAGAAGCGGCTGAGAGACGAGGTCAAAAAAGGGATTCAGACCATCCAGTATCAGGTGATCACCCTCATGACCACCAACGGCCAGGCGCCTTTCCTCACGGTGTTCATGTACCTCAACGAGGCAGGCACAGACCTGCGGCTGAAGCACGATCTGGCCATGATCATCGAGGAGACCCTGCACCAGAGGATCCAGGGAGTGAAGAACGAAAAGGGACAGTGGATCACCCCGGCCTTCCCCAAGCTGATCTATGTCCTGGAGGAAGACAACATCCATCCGGATTCGCCCTACTATTATCTGACGGAGCTGGCAGCCCGGTGTACGGCCAAACGGATGGTGCCCGACTATATTTCCGAGAAGATCATGCTGCAG
>CAJUJV010000055.1:0-10184 GCA_910586845.1 uncultured Hungatella sp. | reverse complement strand
TAAGAACGGCGAGGGCCACTGCTATACCTGTATGGGCTGCCGCAGCTTCCTGACCCCTTATGTGGATCCCGATACGGGAAAGCCCAAATATTACGGCAGATTCAACCAGGGAGTGGTGACCATCAGCCTTCCGGATGTGGCCCTGTCCTCAGGAAAGGATATGGACCGGTTCTGGGAGATCCTGGATGAGCGCCTGGACCTCTGCTACAAGGCTCTCATGTGCCGCCACAAGCGGCTGAAGGGAACCCTGTCCGATGCGGCTCCTATCCTGTGGCAGAACGGGGCTCTGGCCAGGCTGAAGAAAGGTGAGACCATCGACAGACTGCTGTACGGAGGATACTCCACCATCTCCCTGGGCTATGCAGGCCTCTACGAGTGTGTCTGCTATATGACCGGCAAGTCCCACACGGACCCGGAGGCCATGCCTTTTGCCCTGGAAGTGATGCAGCGGCTCAACGATGCCTGCAAGACCTGGAAGGAGAAGGAGAACATCGACTTTTCTCTCTACGGGACACCTCTGGAGTCCACCACTTACAAATTTGCCAAATGTCTTCAGAAGCGTTTCGGCATCATAGAAGGGGTTACGGACAAAAATTACATCACCAACAGCTATCATATCCATGTGACCGAGGAGATCAACGCCTTTGACAAACTGTCCATTGAGGCCAGGTTTCAGGCCCTTTCTCCCGGAGGCGCCATCAGCTATGTGGAGGTGCCTGACATGCAGGACAACATCCCGGCGGTTATGACCCTGCTAAACCATATTTATGACAATATCATGTACGCAGAGCTGAATACAAAAAGCGACTTCTGTCAGATCTGCGGTTTTGACGGAGAGATCCAGATCGTGGAGGATGAACACGGCAAGCTGGTGTGGGAGTGCCCTAACTGCGGCAACCGGGACCAGGACAAGATGAATGTGGCCAGAAGGACCTGCGGCTATATAGGAACTCAGTTCTGGAATCAGGGCAGGACCCAGGAGATCAAAGACCGGGTACTCCACCTGTAAAGGAGAAAACATGTACTACAGCGCCATCAAAAAATGGGATGTGGCCGACGGGCCGGGAGTGAGGGTGACCATCTTCGTCTCCGGCTGTACCAACCGCTGTCCAGGCTGCTTTCAGCCCGAGACCTGGGATTTCCATTACGGCCGGCCCTACACCCGGGACACGGAAGAAGAGATCCTGAAAGCCCTGGAACCAGATTATATCCAGGGTCTGACCCTTCTCGGAGGCGAACCCATGGAACCGGAGAATCAGCCGGCCCTTCTGGAGCTGGTCGAAGCGGTGAAAAAACGTTTCCCGGCCAAGGATATCTGGTGCTACACCGGCTTTACCTATGAGACCGATTTAAGACCGGGAGGCCGCTGCCACGGTCCCTGTACGGACCGGCTTTTAAGCTTTCTCGATATTCTGGTGGACGGCAGGTTTGTTCAGGAGAAGAGGAACCTGCTTCTTCCCTTCCGAGGCTCCGAGAACCAGCGCATCATCGACATGCCGGAGACTTTGGCGCAGGGCGCTGCAGTTCTGCGGGATTTCGGCAGGCAGACGTCCTGACAGGGTACCTGCGGGGGCGGAAAAACAGGATTTCCGCCTGTCGGTGCTCTTATATTTCTCCGGAAAATACCGATATATATAGTAAATATGGTATTTAATACCGGAAAGGAGACAATTATGGCATTAAGCGGAGTTTCATCTAATATGTATGGCAGCTACTACACCTATGATTACGGCTACAACTCTACGGGCAGCACCATCGACAGCGCCGGCTGGAGCAGCAACGCCGATAAGAAGACGGAAGAGCTGAAGGAAAGTCTTGGGATATCCGACAAGACAAGCGGTAAGAACAGCAGCACTACCGTCAACAGCACATCGGGATTCCTGATGGGATACCAGGGCAGACTGGAAGACCTGGAGTCTGCGGCCTCCAAGCTGACGCTCGGCTCCAAGGACAACGTATTCAGCAAATACGATACCGTCAAGGACAAGATGAGCAAAGGCGAAGCCACTGAGGAAGATGTGACCAAGGCCATGGACGAGGTTTACTCTGCCGTGAAGGATCTGGCAGCCAAGTATAATGACGTTATCAACTACTTGAAGAATAATACCGAGCACGGTTCCGGCCTGAGCAGTCAGATCGACTCTTTCAAGAGGGGTATGCCCACCGAGCAGGGGCTGAAGTATCTGGGTATGAAGTATGACGCAGACGGCAATGTCCAGGTGGATGAGAAGAAGTTCAAGGAAAATTTTGAGAAGGATCCGGAATTTTTCAAGAACGCTCTGGGCGGACAGTTCGGCATCGCCGACCGTCTGGGAAGCAAAGCCAGTGCGATCCTGGATTCGACCGTTGACGAGGTTCTGAACAAAGGGACCGCATCAGGTACGGGCAAGCACAGCGCCACCAGCAGTTCCGAACCTGTCGAGACTTACGGCACGTCTTCTGTCAACACGAAGAACGTCAGCACGGCGAATCTCAACGATTCCTTCAAACAGTTTGCCAGCTTTGCCAGAGGAGGCGCCTTTAACTTAGGCAATTATTATGCCGTTTCCATGCTGAACATCCTGGCATAAAGAGACAGAGACCACACAGGAGAGTCCGGTTTTGCCGGACTCTTTTTTCAATATTTACGTAGTTTTAACATCTTTTTAATCGGTGTTTCCGCCCTGCCGGATTTAAAAAATTTTGCGGCATCAGGGAAATCAGGTTGACATATTACAAAAATTCTACTAAAATAAAGTATAAAAATGCGAAAAATCTGATAATTCCGAAGGTTTTTTTGCGAAAGAGTGTATTATCCCAAAGCTGGAAAAATGTGTCTAAAAATAACTTGTGTATTGCAATTGGCAGAAAATGATGATATTATTATAAAGTATATAAATTTCAGAACGTTACCAGATACTTACTATTGAAAATAAATGGCTGATAGAGGACAATAGAGGGGAGAGGAGAATAGATTTATGTCTCAGATTTACGGCAATGGAATTGCACTGACAGAGAAAGTTCTTGATTACCTGTGGCAGCGGCAGGTCGTGTCGCTGAATAATGTGGCAAATGTAGACACCCCGGGATTTAAGTCGCAGTACATAACTTTTGAGGAAGAACTGGGAAAACGGATATCGGATGCCAACAAGGCGAAGAAGGGACCCAGAAGGGCCGTGTATGAGGCTATCAGCCACACACGCTCTCATCTCAATACCACATGGGATGAGTCCAGCAGGCTGGATGGCAATAACGTAGATCAGGATCAGGAGCAGGTGGAGATTGTCCGTACCGCTTATGAGTATCAGTATATGCTCAGCTCCTTAAACAGCGGCATCGGCCGCTTAAGAAGCGCCGCCAAGACGTTTTAACAGAGGATCCGGAAAGCCCGGAAGCGGAAATTAAGGGAAGAAAGGCGGAGAGATCATGGAAGGAACAGGTTTTATCACCCCCATGCAGCTGTGGGAGATCGGGACTAGGGAGTACAGCGAAGCCCAGAACGCGGCAGTCGCGGGTACAGACACCTCCTTGTTTAAGAACGTATTTAAGAATGCAGTGGATCAGGTCAGGGAGACGGAGGCGGATGTGGAACATAAGCAGTATCTGCTGAGTACGGGCCAGCTGGACGATGCACATACTTTGCCTATCGCCGAAGCCAAAGCCGCCCTCAGCCTGGATGTGCTTATCACATTGCGCAACAAGACTCTGGAGGCGTACAACGAGCTGATCAAGATGAATGTTTAATACTAAAACAAAAGGTTGGATAAAAACGTGCAGACTTTGAAAGAACGCTGGCAGGGGGTGCCAGAGAAGACTCAAAAAATTATTAAAGCAATTGCGGGAGGGACTGCTGCAATTGCTTTAATTGCGATAATTGCGTTAAATCTTCTGGGGAATCAGGCGGATTATTCTACTCTGTTTACGGGACTGAGCCAGGAGGAAGCCCAGCAGGTAGTGGGCCTTCTTCAGGACGAGGGCATCGAGTACCGGTATAATGCCAGTGACGGTGCCATACGGGTTCCCGAGGCCAAAGTGGAACAGACCAGGGTTAACCTTCTCAGCAAGGGATATCCCAAAAGCGGTTTTGCCTATGACATGTATCTGGATAACACGGGTCTTATGACCACGGAGTCCGACAAGAAACTGATAACAAAATACGAACTCCAGGACCGCCTGGGAGCCACCATCAGGGTGTTTGAAGGTGTCCAGGAGGCGAGAGTCACGATCAATGAGGGGTCGGAGGCCCTGTACGCGTGGGAAGACAGGTCGGCTTCCAGCGCGACGGCATCTGTGGTGATCACCATGAAAAACGGCGGAGCCCTGACAGCCGATAAGGCCAAGGCAGTGAAGACCCTTATTTCTCATGCTGTAAAGGGCATGACTTTTACCAATGTGGCCGTTTTCGACGCGGCCACCATGATGGAAGTGGGAGCGGACGGAGAGGGCAGCAGCGGGTATACAGACATTGCCAGCCTGACCAGTCTGGTGGAGAGTAATATCGCCGCCAACGTAAGGCGGGTTCTGGAACAGCTCTACGGCCAGGGCAACGTGGCTGTGTCCGTAAAAGGCAGGCTGAATATGGAGAGGCTGATCCAGGAGAGCACTCAGTACTCTGTTCCGGAGAAGATAGACGAGGAAGACAAATCGGGACTTCTGCGCATTGAGGATCTGACCGATGAGGGGAGCAACTCCACAGGCCAGAACGCAGGAGGACTGGTGGGAGCCGACGCCAACGCCGACGTTCCCAGATATACCAACGAGGACGGTACCGGCCGTACAGGAGACAGCTACAACAACAGCACGGCCTCCAGAGAGTGGCTGTACAACATACTGAAAGAGCAGCGCCAGATCGATCCCGGGGTGCTGGAGGACACCTCCATCGGTATCGTGATCATCACGGACCGTCTTGAGTCCCCCTCTCAGCAGGAGCTGATCAGCCTGGTCGCCAATTCCGCGGGAATCCCTGTGGAGACGGCGGCACAGAAGGTGACCATTATCCGGGATTCCGGTCCTGTGGTGGAAGTGCCTCCCAACGGCGGAGAGGGCGATACTCAGACAGGCGGCGACGACGTGGTGACAAAGCCGGAGATCCCGCTTCTGGTGTGGATCGCCATAGGAGCCGGAGTGCTTCTGCTTCTTCTCCTGCTGTTGCTTCTCCTTCTGCGGAGAAAGAAGAAGAGAGCTCAGGCCATGGTTCTGGAAGGCGGCGAATTTATCGACAGCGAGAGTCTGGCCGCCGACGGACTGACTGCCGACGAAAACGGTCTTGCCATCGCACAGGAAGGTGCCGGAGTAGGCGCGCTGCCGGGTATGCAGGAGGAAGAGGATGAGTTCGCCAAGAATGAGGAGATCCTCAACCTGCGTATGCAGAGGAGCCTGCGCCTGAAACAGAATATCGGAGATTTCGTGGACCAGAACCCGCAGATCGCGGCCAAACTGGTACAGAGCTGGCTGAGAGGAGAGGAGGTAGACGGCAGTGGCAGAAACAAGGGAAGTCGAAACAAGTAATTCCGGCAAACCGGAAGGCGAGGCCATAACAGATCCGAAGAGCAAAGCGGCTCTGGTTGTCATATCTCTCGGAGCCGACAGGGCGTCTCAGATCTACAAATATCTGAATGAAGAGGATATCGAGGAGCTTACATACGAGGTGGCCAAACTGGGCAAGACATCCAACTCCCAGGTGGAGGCCACTCTGGATGAATTCTATAAACTGTGTCTGACTCATAAGATGATGACGGACGGCGGTCTTGAATATGCGAGGAACGTACTGGAGAAGGCCTTCGGTGAGTCCACGGCCAGAAACCTTCTGGAGAAGGTTTCCAAGACTCTTCAGTCCAAACCTTTTAACTTCTTCATGAAGGGCGATCCCAAGGCCCTGCTGTCTCTGCTTCAGAACGAGCGGCCTCAGGTCATCGCGCTGATTATGGCTTACATGGAGCCTCAGCAGGCGGCCCAGGTGCTGGAACAGCTTCCCGACGAGAAGAGGATTCAGACCGTGGAGAGCATGGCGCGTATGGACCGGGTGTCCCCTGAGGCCATTGCCATCGTTGAAGAGGAGATGAAGAGAAAGTTTGCCACCATCATTACCAGCGAGGACAACATGAATCTGGGCGGCGTGGATTATGTGGCAGACATGATGAACCATATCGACCGGAGCAGCGAGAGAAAGATCTTCGAGGAACTGGACAAACGGAACCCGGATCTGTCCCAGAGCATTCGGGAGAAAATGTTCGTCTTCGAGAATATACTGGATATGGACGACAGATCCGTCCAGCGTTTTGTCAGAGAGTGCGATACCAAAGACGTGGTGTACGCCCTCAAAAGCGCTTCCGAAGAGATGCGGGCCATATTTTTCAACAATATGTCCAAGCGTATGGCAGACTCGGTCCGCGGCGATCTGGAGATCACAACCAACGTAAGACTGAAGGATGCAGAAGAAGCGCAGCAGCGTATTGTTAATATTATCAGGAAACTGGAAGAACAGGGCGAAGTGATCATCAAGAAGGGAGGAGACGATGATAACATCCTCATCTAAGCGAATCATCAAACGCCCGGTCGCATCCCAGAACCCGCTGATCGAGAATTATCTTCCCCCTGCGGAACAGCTTCTGAACAATCGTGTCGTGCTGCAGAAACCCCTGTTTCCTCAGTACACGGCAGAGGGAAGGAAAAAAGAGGAACAATCCTTTGACAAAGAACCGCTTCAGGAGGAGGTTCCCTCCGAGACGGAGCTGAGAAGCGGAGAGGAGGCGGCCGCGGCTGCCCCGGTCTCCGCAGAGATACGGCCGGAAGCAGGGGAAGAGAAGCTTCTGGACGAGTGGAAGGAAGAGGGAGCCAGACTTTTAGAGGAAGCCAGACAGGAGGCAGCCCGCATTCTCAACGACAGCAGGGCGCAGGCAGAGGAAGAGAGAAGAAGGGCCTATGAAGAGGGCCGCAGGGAAGGTTATAAAGCCGGTTTTGAAGAAGGCAGGGCACAGGCGGAGACGGAACTTCAGGATGAGATCCGGAACCAGCTGGCAGACTTTCATGCGGACATGAAGCAGGCCCTTCAGTCCGTTGATACGGCCAAGGAAAACTGTCTGAAGACCTATCTTGATGAACTGAAGAACTGCGCCATAGCCGTGGGAGAAAAGGTGATCTATATCAGCCTGAAATCCAGCGGTGAAGTGATCAAACAGATGATCATCTCCGCCACGGAGAAACTGAAAAAGACTGCCTGGGTGAAGATTTATATTGATAAATATGACTACGACATGATGATGGAGGCAGATGCCGGAGTCGTGGATGAGCTTTCCCGTCTGTCGGACAATATCAAGTTTATCGTCATGGATAAAGAAGAGAGAGGCAGCTGCATTGTGGAGATGCCCGAGGAGATCGTAGACGTCAGCGTCAATACGCAGATGAGCAATATCAGAGAGATACTGGAAAATATAAGGCTGTAGAGGGGAGTCCTCCTATGTTCGAAAAGATACCTCAGCTGATCAGCAAGGCAGAGACAATAAGCCATATCGGAAAGATCGAAAATGTGGTCGGGATGTCCATGGAGGCTTCCGGCGGCCGCTCCAGCATAGGAGATATCGTCATGATCTATAACGAGGAGCAGAACCGCCAGGTGCCGGCTGAGGTCGTGGGATTTAAGGACGGAAAGATTCAGCTGATGACTTATGAGGCCACCAGCGGAATCGCTTCAGGCAGCTTCGTGCGCAACACCCGCCACAGGCTGAAAGTTCCGGTAGGAGATTTTTTAAGAGGCCGTATCATCAACGCCCTGGGGGAGCCCATCGACGGAGGACCGGCCTTTCCGCCGTCTAGGCATTACACCGTCCAGAGCCCCTATATCAATCCCCTTAACCGTCCTCCTATCCGGGAGAAGCTGGAATTCGGAGTGAAGGCCATCGACGGACTGAACACCATCGGAAAAGGCCAGAGGATCGGTATCTTCGCAGGCTCCGGCGTAGGCAAGAGTACTCTTATGGGCATGATCGCCAAGAATGTAAAGACAGATATCAACGTCATCGCTCTGGTAGGCGAGCGTGGCCGTGAGGTCCTGGAATTTATCGAAAAGGATCTGGGAGAAGAAGGCATGAGGCGGTCTGTCCTCGTGGTGGCTACTTCGGACCAGCCGGCCATGCTGAGGATGAAATGCCCTCTGGTGGCCACTACCATCGCAGAGTATTTTAAAGATCAGGGCTATGACGTGCTCCTTATGATGGATTCTCTCACCAGATATGCTATGGCTCAGAGAGAGATCGGCCTGGCTATCGGAGAGCCTCCCATCGCACGAGGATATACTCCTTCCATCTATGCCGAGTTCCCCAAGCTTCTGGAGAGAAGCGGCAACTTCGGCAGGGGTTCCATCACAGGAGTGTATACAGTGCTGGTGGAGGGCGACGATACCAACGAACCCATCTCCGATACCGTGAGAGGAATTCTGGACGGGCACATCGTCCTCAGCAGACAGCTGGCCAACGAAAACCATTTTCCGGCTATCGACATCGGCGCCAGCATCTCCCGTCTGATGGTGGAGATCGTGTCCCAGGAACATCAGAAATCCGCTTCCCGCCTCCGCAATCTCCTGGGGCTCTATCAGAAGAACGCGGACCTGATCTCTATCGGGGCTTACAAGAAGGGCACCAACCAGGCCCTGGACGAGGCGGTGGGCAAGATCGACCGCATCAACGGTTTTTTACAGCAGGGCATCCGGGAGAGCTTCAGTTATGAGGAGACCCTGCAGCAGATTAAAGACATCATCAGCTGATCCGGAGGTAACAAGTGAAGCAGTTTCAATACAGACTGGAGACAGTACTGGACTATAAGACTCAGGTGCTGGATAATCTGAAGACAGAGCATGCGGTGATCATCCAGAATGTGAACCGAAAACAGGAAGAGATCAGAGGACTTCACCGGGAACTGGCAGGTTTCGAGCAGGACTTTGACAGGGCCAAGGCAGAGGGCTCTTCCATTGAACACTATCGGCTGTTTGACATGTGCATCGGGCGCATGGAGGAGATCATCGACGAGGAGAAGGAACGGCTGAAGGTCCTTCGCCGCCAGGAAGAAGAGAAGAAGCAGCAGGTGATCACGGCCAAGGTGGATACATCCAAATTCGAGAAACTGAAGGAAAAGAAACTGAAGGAATATCAGAAAGCAGCGGCCAAAGCAGACGAGACGTTTATCGAGGAATTTGTCTCCGGCAACGCCCTGCGGGTCAGACATCAGCACAGAGGCTGAGACGATTTCATAGAGATAATCGCAGGAAGTATTTTTCCTGTTGATTATAGATATCAAAAAAGAAAGGAGGAAACCGCACATGGAGACAGTGAAGTTATCCGGCAATATCCCGGTGAGGGCGGCGAAGACAAACTCATCAGCAGTGGAGACCACGGATTCCAGGGACGCGTTCCTGAAGCTTCTTCAGGAGAAGAAGGAACTGGCGGAGCCGGCAAAGTCTCAGACAAAGGAGACGGATAGCGGGAAAGCCCCGGCCAATGACTCTCAGAAGGCCTCCGGCAAAGAACCTGTGAAAGACTCCGGAGAAACTCAGGGGGAGAAGGCGGAGGAACCGTCAGGTCAGGAAGCCCTTCTTGCGGCGGCCATGGAGCAGGCAGCCATTCAGATGGCGGGCCTTGTGACGGAAGACGGATCTTCGCAGCAGGCTGCGGAAGCGGTGGAGGAGTCTGTGGAGACAGGCGCTCTGATACCAGCGGCATTGCCCGAGGCAGAGACGAAACCGATCCCGGAGACAGGAGCGGAGGAGAGTCAGGCAGCGGGCCGGACCGGTCAGGCGGCAGCGGACCAGACTGGTCAGGCGGCGGAGCCTGTGCATCTGGAGAGAGAGGGGGAGGCTCAGAGCGGATCCCCGGAAAAAGAATCTCACAGAGGCCAGGAGGCGGATCCGGCAGTTCGGAAGTCTGACAGTCAGACCAGAACGGCGGAGAGCCGAAAGGAGACCAGACCCCAGGCAGCAGCCCGGACCGAAAGGGAGGCCGAAAAGCCTGAGATTCAGGAAACCAGGGAAAGCGTGCAGGAACCTGTCTACGGAACTTCTGCTGCGGAGAGAGAGCCTGCAGGACGGCCATTCCGGGACAGCAGGACGGAAACCGTGCCTCTGAGAACCAACGAGAGCCGGCTGCCCCAGGATCTGGGCAAAACGCTGGCAGCCAGACTTCCCGGAAACGGACGGGAGATGGTCATCGAGCTGGAAC
>CAJUJV010000054.1:15481-27417 GCA_910586845.1 uncultured Hungatella sp. | reverse complement strand
CGCGCCGGAGCGCGGCTGCGACAGCAGCCATCTTCCCTTGCGCGTAGTGCGCATCTTAAGCGGAACGTTTTTGTTTCATAGGACGCAATTTCCTATGAAACAAAAAAGCCTCTCTGCCCGCAGACAGAGAGACTTACAAATCACTGACGTGAATTCTGTACATGTCCTCGGCAGGCGGATATACCTTATGCCCTGGGGCACCTGCTGTCTTCGGCATTCAATACGATATTCTGCCGTCTGCTTATGGCCGACGGCACGGGTGCGCTGTTACACGCTCCCATAGTCTAACACAAATATATGGGGATTGTCAACACCAAAAGTAAAACCTGATCAGTTCATAAATTTGGCAACATTCAGCTTCACGCCTGGTCCCATGGTGGAAGTCAGAGTGACGCTCTTTAAATATGCACCCTTTAATGTGCTGGGTTTTGCTTTTATGATGGCATCCATAAGCGTCTGGAAGTTGTCCGCCAACTGTTCTTCTGTGAAAGAAGCTTTTCCTACTGGCACGTGAACAATATTGGTTCTGTCAAGTCTGTACTCGATCTTACCTGCTTTGATCTCGTTGATGGCCTTGGTCACATCCATGGTCACGGTGCCGGCCTTGGGGTTGGGCATCAGGCCCTTGGGTCCCAGGATACGGCCCAGACGGCCTACAACGCCCATCATGTCCGGAGTCGCCACTACAACGTCGAAATCCAGCCAGCCTTCATTCTGGATCTTCGGGATCAGCTCCTCTGCTCCTACATAATCGGCACCTGCGGCCTCGGCCTCATCAGCCTTTGCACCTTTTGCAAATACCAGAATCCTTACGGTCTTACCGGTTCCGTGAGGCAGTACTACGGCGCCGCGGATCTGCTGGTCCGCATGACGTCCGTCGCAGCTTGTTCTGATATGAACTTCAATGGTCTCATCAAATTTGGCAACGGCAGCTTTCTTCACCAGTGCAATGGCCTCTGCCGTATCGTAAAGAGTTGTACGATCGATCAACTTGGCAGCCTCTACGTATTTTTTTCCTCTTTTCATTTTAATAACCTCCTAGTGGTGTTGTCGGGGATTGCCCTCCCACGGTCAGGGTACGTCCGCCCTATTCTTCAACAGTGATTCCCATGCTTCTTGCGGTTCCCGCAATCATGCTCATGGCAGCCTCAGGACTTGCGGCATTGAGATCAGGCATCTTGAGTTCGGCGATCTTCTGAAGTTCTGCCTTGGAAATGCTGGCCACCTTTGTCTTGTTGGGAGCTGCGGAACCGGATTTGATCTTACATGCCTTCTTCAAAAGAACGGCTGCCGGCGGAGTCTTGGTTATGAAACTGAAGCTCCTGTCTGCATATACGGTAATCACGACAGGAATAATCATATCGCCCTGATCAGCAGTTCTTGCATTAAATTCCTTGGTAAACTGAACAATGTTTACACCGTGCTGTCCAAGGGCCGGACCAACTGGTGGTGCTGGTGTAGCCTTTCCTGCTGGAATCTGCAATTTAATATAACCTGTTACTTTCTTTGCCATAATTAGGCACCTCCTAAATGATGTGGTAATGTCGGGGGATGTCCCTCCCACTTGTTACTTTCAGTTACATCTTCTTCACTTCTTTGAACGCAAACTCAACCGGCGTCTCACGGCCAACAAACATCTCGACATTGATGGTTACGGTCTTCTTGCCTTTGTTGATGGACTTGATGGCGCCGACGGTATCTTTCCATACTCCGGCAGTGACTACCACCATATCGCCTTCTTCAAAGCCTAAGACTACATCCGGAGTCTTAAAGCTCAGCTCGGCCATCTCTTCCTCGGAGAGGGGAACCGGCTTGGAACCCGGTCCCACGAACCCGGTAACGCCGCGGGTGTTCCGCACCACATACCAGGTATCGTCGTTCATGACCATATGGATGAGCACATAGCCGGGGAACAGCTTCTTATCCGCCGTCTTCTCGACTCCCTTCTTGATTTCAACCACAGACTGTGTCGGAACGGATACCTTCAGGATCTGATCCTGGAGATTTCTGTTCTTGATAGTCTTCTCAATATCAAGCTTTACCTTGTTCTCATAGCCTGAATAGGTATGGACCACATACCAGTTTGCCTCTGCCATACGATTCACCTTTGCCCTTATTATAAAATGAAACCAAGACCAAATTTAATAACCAGATCCAGAAGTGCAATGATCAGACCCAGAGCAACGGAACATGCAATCACGACGGCTGTCTGCTTGCCTACAGTCTCCTTGTCAGGCCAGATGATTTTGTTGAACTCAAGCTTAAGCCCCTTAAAAAAACTTTTTTTCTTTGGAGTCTTTTCTTTACCTGCTGTTTCTGCCATAATCTCACATCCTTTACTAAACCTGATTACTTCGTTTCCTTGTGCAAAGTATGTCTCTTGCAGAATCTGCAGTACTTCTTCGTCTCCATCCTGTCAGGATGGGTCTTCTTATCCTTCGTCATGTTGTAATTACGTTGTTTGCATTCCGTACATGCCAGTGTAATCCTTGTGCGCACGACTTCCACCTCCACTTATCAATTTCGTTGTTGTGGGGTCTTCTCCCCTGTGATCAATCATCTCTCCGCCGAAAGATAAATTTGAGCATAAAAAAAAGACCTCTGTTCTTCCATTCGCCCGTTTACTATACCATACATGAAAAGAAACGTCAATCATTTTTCTGTCTTTTTTGCCGCAAAAGCCGGGAGTGGCAGCAGAAGGCGGTCCTTTGGCGGGGCCGCCTCTTTCAGCTGTTATGTCCGATACAAAGAGTCACTCCGTAGATCTTCTCCGCTCCCATGACTTTCAGAGCCTGTGCACAGGCCTCCATGGTGCTTCCCGTGGTATAAATATCGTCTACCAGCAGGACGGTTCTCGTTCCCTCCGGCAGATTTCCCGGCACAAAGGCCTGCTGCAGGTTCTTAAGCCGTTCTTCCTGATTCAGTTCCTTCTGAGGCAGAGTCTTCTTCACCCTCCTCAGTCCGTCGGGGCAGACAGGGATCCCCAGCTGTTTCCCTATGTGGTCTCCGAGAAGCTCCGCCTGGTTAAATCCCCTCTGTCTCTTTCTGGAAGGATGAACGGGAACAGGGACAATGACGTCGGGGGCGGCCCTTCTGATGATCCTGCCGTAGCGGAGACAGACTGCCTGGCTGTAGAAAGCCAGATATTCTCTTCTGCCTTTGTATTTGACGGCTGCCATGGAACGTCTGGCCGTATCGTCATAATTCAGGAGGGCAAAATTCCGTTCAAAGGTCCGTTTCCTCCGCATGCAGTCGGGGCAGTACTCTGCCGCAGCGCTCACGATCTCTTTTCCGCATCTGTGGCAGACCGGCTGTTTCACCGGTGAAAGCTTTTTCACGCACTCCGGGCAGATGAACTGGCCAAAGGGATGCACCACATCCCCGCAGACCGGGCAGCGGCGGGGGAAAAACAGGCTTATAACCGTTTCTTTCCAGTCTATTTTGTTCATAATCTATTCTCCTGTCTCCCGGATGCGCTCTCTCAGCCCGGAATAACGCCTCTGCTCCAGAGCATTGTCCGCCATGGCCTGAAACATCTCCGGCAGCCCTACCAGACATACACAGGTCCTGGCTCTGGTGACCGCCGTGTAGAGCAGATTCCTGGTCATCAGCATCCTTGGACCGCTGTGGACCGGGATAATAACGGCAGGATACTCGCTGCCCTGAGATTTGTGGATAGTGATAGCGTAGGCCAGCTCCAGCTCATCCAGCTGCCGGAAGGGATATTCCACCAGTTTCCCCTCGTCAAACTCCACGGTCAGGGTCTCCGCAAACAAATTCAGCTCGCATATGATGCCCATGTCCCCGTTGAAGACTCCCGTGCCTTCTTCCGCAAAAACGCCCCGGCTCCCCCGGACCTTCCATGGGATCTGGTAATTGTTTTTAATCTGCATCACCTTGTCTCCCAGCCGGAACACGGATCCCCCGCTTTCCTTCTCCGGCTTTTTCGGCCCCGGCGGATTCAGATGAGACTGGAGGATTCCATTGAGCCGTTCGACTCCCAGGGCTCCCTTTCTCATAGGGGTCATAATCTGGATGTCCAGAGACCTGGCACGGACATAATCGGGCAGTTTTTTCGTCATAAGAGTTATCATGGAACCGATGATGGCGTCCGGATTGTCCTGGCGGATAAAGAGAAAATCTCTGCTCCTCTTTGCCAGATTGATCTTCTCCCCTCCGTTGATCTTGTGGGCATTGACGATAATATCGCTTTCCGCTGCCTGACGGAAGATCCTGGTCAGCTCCACCACATTAAATACTCCGGAGCGGATCATATCTTTCAGCACATTGCCCGGGCCCACGGAAGGCAGCTGGTTCACGTCTCCCACCAGGATCAGCCTGGTTCCCACATTGACCGCCTTCAGGAGGGACTGCATCAGATAGATGTCCACCATGGACATCTCGTCGATAATGATGATATCCGAATCCAGAGGGTTCTCCTCATTTCTCTGAAACCTGCCCGACAGACCTCCTCCCTCTTCCGGGCCGCCGCTCAGCTCCAGCATCCGGTGGATGGTCCTGGCCTCATAGCCTGTTGCCTCGGTCATCCGCTTGGCTGCCCTCCCTGTAGGCGCTGCCAGAAGAATCTCCATGCCTTCTGCCTCGAAATACCGGATAATGGTATTGATCGTCGTGGTCTTTCCGGTACCGGGCCCTCCTGTAATAATCAGAAGGCCGCTGTTGACAGCTTCCGCCACCGCCCGGATCTGGAGGGGATCCAGCTCCATCTTTTCTTCCCTCTGGATCCCGGCGAGACGCTTCTGGATCTCCTCCTCCGGCACATCGCCTCTGATATCCAGGTCGTGGAGCATCCTGGCCGTGTTCAGTTCCATATAATAGTAGACCGACGTATAAATATGGCGTCCTGTTTCCGACTCTTTCACCACCAGCTTCCGCTCCATCTGCAGATCCATAAAATATTTCTCCATATCTTCCGGCTCTGTCTTCAGAAGCTCCGAGGCCTGGCGGCACAGTTCCTCCTCAGGCAGATAGGTGTGGCCCTGTCCTGCTGCCTGAAACAGAGTATAGAGGATTCCTGCCCGGATGCGGTAGTCGGAGTCCGCAAGGATCCCTGCCTTCCGGGCGATCTCGTCGGCCATCTTAAACCCTACCCCCGGAATATCGTCGGCCAGACGATAGGGATTCTCCCTGATGATGCCGTACAGCCCGGGACCGTACTCCTGAAAAATCTTTACTGCCAGATTCATGGAGACGCCGTATTCCTGAAGGAACATCATGGCCTGGCGCATGTCTTTTTTGGCTTCCATCTGGGTGGATATGGACATGGCCAGCTTCTCGCTGACTCCCTTGACCTCTGCCAGCCGCTCCGGTTCCTCCTCAATGATACGGAATGTATCTGCCTTAAACCTGCGGACGATCCTGGCCGCCAGGGCCGCTTTCACCCCCTTGACGGCTCCGGATCCAAGATACCTCTCCATGGCCTGGGTGTCTTCCGGCGTTTTGATCTCATAGGACTCTACCTGCAGCTGTTCGCCGTATACGGGATGGTCCGTCATAACCCCTACGGCCTCGATCATCTCGCCCTCGCTTATGTAATGGAAGATTCCCACCAGAACATAGTCCTCCCCGCCGGAAGATACGCTGATGACGCTGTAGCCGTTGTCTTCATTCCGATATTTGATTTTCTCCACAAACCCCGTCACTGCCGCCATGATGCTTTTCTCCTGAATCCCATGCCAAATACCCCTGCCTTATTCAGCAGGGGTATGTCCCCGATACCTGTCTAAAATTCTTTCTTCGAGTCTCCGCCGTGGGAGAATTCTATAAATTTGCCCGTGCCGATGGCGACTGCCGTCAGAGGGTCCTCGGCGATCATGGTGCTGATGCCTGTCCGCTCTTCAATCAGGGCATCCAGTCCGCTGAGCAGGGCCCCTCCTCCTGTGAGAACGATCCCTCTGTCGAAAATATCTGCCGCCAGCTCCGGCGGGGTTCTCTCCAGTACATTGTGTACTGCATCCACAATCTGCATAGCAGGCTCTCGCAGGGCCTCCAGAGTCTCGTCGGAAGTGACCACGATGGTCTTGGGAAGACCTGTGACCAGGTTTCGTCCCCTCACCTCCATAGTCAGAACCTCCGGCCTCTTGTATGCCGCGCCGATATTGATCTTGATCTCCTCGGCAGTTCTCTCACCGATGAGGAGATTGTGCTTCTTTCTCATGTACCGGACCAGAGCTTCGTCAAAGTCATCTCCCGCCACCTTGATGGATGTGCTCACCACCGGGCCTCCCAGTGAGATCACTGCAATGTCTGCCGTCCCTCCTCCGATATCCACAATCATGTTGCCGCAGGCCTTGGAGATGTCGATGCCCGCGCCGATAGCCGCCGCCACCGGCTCCTCAATGATGGACACGTCTCTCGCTCCTGCCTGATAGGTGGCATCCTCCACGGCCTTCCGCTCCACCTCCGTGGCCCCGCTGGGGATACACACCGCGATCCTGGGCTTCCTGAGAGATTTCTTGCCCACTGCCTTGTTGATAAAATATTTCAGCATCTTCTCAGTCACCGTATAATCGGAAATAACCCCCTGTCTTAAGGGCCTGATGGCCACGATGTTCCCCGGAGTCCTTCCGATCATCAGCCTGGCCTCCTCCCCGAAGGTGATGATCCGGTTGGAATCTCTGTCTATGGCTACTACGGAAGGTTCCTTCAACACCACGCCCTTCCCTTTAATATATACAAGAATACTGGCTGTCCCAAGATCAATCCCGATATCGTTGGACATTAACATATGCTCTGTTTCCTCCTGTCTTTCCGCCTGAAAATATACCCATTGTTCTATCGCATAAAAGGCCCCTCTTACCGTCGCAGGTTCCGGCCTGTACACATGTCAGAGGGTGCTCATATACATATGATTCCACATTATCGGTTTTATTATATACAATCTCCAGATGTTTTTAAAGGGTTTTTTTTTATTTTATTTTCTTTATCCTTATTTTATCCCCGGTACACATTTTAGTCACATTTTTCTTATATACTCTAAGTACGTTATCCGAAAGGGTAACGGGGCCTTTGTTTCAAGTAAACCACTTGAAATCACAAAGCTTTTTCATACTCATACCTGTCAGGGGCGACCCTGACAGGCCCCCCTAAGACAATTTCCTAAAATATACCTACCATTCCCTATGGAAAGGGCTGCAGCATGTCATATGCCGCAGCCCTTTCCTGTTGTGTATCCGGATTGAGTTTATAAGTTTTACGGTTTTTACCTTCCGTTTATACCATCTCCTCCGGTTTAAAGACCTGATCGAACTGCTCTTCTGTGAGAAAACCAAGGGAAAGACAGGCCTGTTTCAGAGAAATATTTTCCCGAAATGCTTTTTTTACAGTTTTGGCGCCATTTTCATAACCGATGTAAGGATTCAGACAGGTGACCAGCATCAGGGAAGATTCCAGGTTTTCTTTCATCTTCTTCTTATCGGCGCGAATGCCCGCAGCACAGCGGGTATTAAAAGACGTCAGTGAGTCGGCGAGAAGGCGGACAGACTGAAGGAAATTATAGATACAGACCGGCATAAACACATTCAGTTCAAAATTTCCCTGGGAAGCCGCCATGCCTACGGCCACATCATTAGCCATAACCTGAACGGCTACCATTGTGACAGATTCACACTGAGTCGGATTTACTTTGCCGGGCATGATGGAACTGCCTGGTTCATTTTCCGGTATCAGGATCTCTCCCAGGCCGCACCGGGGACCGCTGGCCAGCCACCGGACATCATTGGCGATCTTCATCATATCTGCCGCCAGCGCTTTCAAAGCGCCGTGAGCAAACACCAGCTCGTCTTTGCTGGTCAGGGAATGAAACTTGTTTTCGGCAGTCACAAAAGTTCTTTCCGCAAGCCGGGAGACGGCCTTTGCCGCCTCACTGTCAAATCCCTCAGGCGCATTTAATCCTGTCCCCACGGCAGTTCCGCCCAGAGCCAGCTCCCGAAGGCCTTCCAGACTCATCTCCAGCATCCGCCTGTCCTTTTCAATCATATTTTTCCAGCCGCTGATCTCCTGAGAGAAAGCGATGGGAGCGGCATCCTGAAGATGAGTCCTCCCTGTCTTGATGAGGCCCTTATTTTCTTTCATCAGTCTGGCAAAAGTATCGACCAATCTGTCCATAGCCGGAAAAAGCCTGTCTTCTATCTCCATGGCAGCGGCAATATGCATGGCGGCAGGAAAAGTATCATTGGAACTCTGAGACATGTTGACATGGTCATTGGGATGGAGAAGAACCTCCCCGGCGATCTCGTTGCCTCTGTTGGCAATGACCTCGTTGACATTCATATTGGACTGAGTCCCGCTTCCTGTCTGCCAGACGGACAGAGGAAAATGATCGTCCAGCCTGCCATCCAGGATCTCGTCGCAGACCTGCCGAATCAGCTCCATTCTCCGTTCATCCAGTCTGCCCAGCTGATGGTTAGCCATGGCTGCCGCTTTTTTCATCAGGGCAAAAGCATGGATAATCTCCCCGGGGATCTTTTCGATACCTATTTTAAAATTTTCCAGACTCCGCTGCGTCTGTGCTCCCCAGTATCTGTCAGCCGGAACCTGAACTTCTCCCATAGAATCATGCTCTGTACGAAACTCCATCGATTAAATCCTCCTTTTTTCCTTCGGTCTGATGATTGTCACACAATGTTTTTACGGTCCCGGATAGATTTCATCCAGCTTTTTCTGCGCCGCTGTTTTTACTTTTGTGTAAATGCTGTTCTGCCGGGTATCCATCCCCACTACAAGGGGACCAAATTCTTCCACCTCCAGATCCCACAGGGCCTCCGGCATCCCCATTTCAAACCAGTCGACGCTGCAGACTCTCCTGACAAACCTGGCCAGATCGGCGGCACAGCCCGGAGCCGCCTGAAGATACACATATCCATATTTTTCTCCGGCAATTAAAGTCCCCTGTTCCATACCTCCTTTTCCTATGACGGCTCTGACCCCCAGCTTTCCCACCATGTCTGCATAAGGTTCCATGCGGATGCTGGTAGTCGGCCCGATAACATTCAGATACCAGGTGCTGTCCGGCCTTTTCAGGCACACGGGACCTGCATGAAAAATAACAGCTCCATGAAAGTCTTTCGGCAGCGGCTCACCCTTCTCTGCCAGCTCTTTCAGCTTCAGATGGCCCATGTCTCTTGACGTAAAAATATGCCCTGTAAGATAGACTGTATCTCCTGCTGACAGTTCCCGCACTTCCTGCTCTTTCAGCGGGATGGTCAATACCCTTTTTTCCATAGTCCCATCCTTTCCTCTATTATAATATTTTCTCCAGTCTGCCATCCTCATAGATGCGGATCCCTGCTCTCCTTGCGACCCAGCAGTGAAAATTCACTGCCACCGGCGCGATGGCGGTATGAGTCGCGGCAGCGCCAATTTTAACAGCCAGACAGGATGTATCTCCCCCGATGCCTGCCGCTCCCAGCCCCAGAGAATTGATATTGGCGCAGAGTTCTTTTTCCAGCCGGTTAAGAAGAACGTCCTGATTTTCGTCATCCCACCTGCGGGTGCTGACCGCCTCCCTGCTCAGTTTGGCCGCCACATCCATCTGTCCTCCGATCCCAATCCCGATAGCATAGGGGGGACACGGTTTCCCTCCTGCCTGGATGACCGTCTCCAGAACAAAACGTTTCAACCCCTCAAAATCTCTGTCCATCTTCAGACTGGCTGTAGTAAATATCTTCATGGCATTGCCCAGTTCCGCACCGCAGCCTTTAAAACTGACGATAAAATCCGTGTATTTCTGCCCCGGGTGATGCTGATATTCAATATTCGGCACTCCTCTGCCCGTGTTGTCTCCCGGGTTATGACGGGTCAGAGGATCTACGATACTGGGCCGCAGAAATCCCTTCCGGGTAGCTTCTGACAGAGCCCGGGAAAGGGCTTTCTCCACAGTCCCGGAAAGCTCTTCACCTCCCCAGGATAAATACGCAGTGGGATAGCCGGGAGACTGACATATGGCTTTTCTTTCTGCCCTGGCGATATCCAGGTTTTCCGTCATGGAAGACAGGATCCTTTTGGCCGTTTCACAGGTTTCCTGTTTACATGCTTTTTCAAGGAGCTCCCTGGCATCCCGGGATATCTCCGTCGCCGCTCGTATGACTGTCTCATAGACGGCATTTTCAAGGTTCTGATGGTTCACAGCACATACCTCCTCTCATGCTTTTTTGCTGTCCGAATCCATAAACAAGCTGTTTACATCCTCAAGATGTTCCAGATTATGTATGGAGACAAGGAGCCGTTGCGTCTCCTCCTCCCCTATAAGATCTTCTGTGAGCAGGCGGAACTTCTGGTCTGTCATAGACCAGTCGAAAGGATTTCGGAAATCGCCTGCCGGATAATCCACCTGACGGGTAATGGTTTTTCCGCTTTTTAAGGCAACTGTGATCCGGTGAGACCACCGGTCCGGATTTTTCCGGAATTCTTCATCGAGGTCCGGGGATCTGCGAATCTTTATTTTGGACATCATGGCTCTGATCCGGGGATCTGCCAGATTTTCGGCCGTAAATACCCGATCTCCCAGATCCTTCAGGACAACGGCGGCTGCCAGACAGAACTGGATACTGAATTTGGCCGCGTAGGGATTCTCCGGCCAGGGATTATCCACAGTCTGTACTGCCGCTCCATATGTATCGTCCACAATAGAGACAATGTCGTCCGGACACAGCTCATAAGCGCCGATGATCTCCCGGATACAGTCATTAGCCGAATGAGTGTGACGGCAGCAGGCATAAGGTTTCAGGGAATTTTCCTCTATGCGATATCCTTCCCCGAACCCTCTGGTCAAAGCCCCAAGATCATATTCTGCAGCCAGAGCTTTCACAAATCCTCTCTCTCCCTCCAGGATGGCAGGAGCTCCGCTGAATCCCAGTTTAGCCAGCTCTGCGGCTCTCATGCCGCAAAGATTGGCATGGGCTGTGTGCAGCACCTTACTCATGGAACCGCTTTCGAGAAACTCCCACAACCCGGAAGCCTGTGTACCGGCAGAGCCCAGGCAGTTAACCATCTGCTCCACATCCAGGTCCAAAAGTCTCCCCACAGCGGTTCCCGAGGAAAACGCCCCTGTCACTCCCGTCGTATGCCAGTAACGATAAGCTGAGGGATTCACCGTCTCTCCCACCCGCGCGCCGGCCTCGTATCCTGCCACAACGGCTTCGATCAGCCTGGCTCCGCTTTTATGAAGCTTCTGCGCCGCTGCAAAGGCAGAAGGAATCGTAACCGCTCCAAGGTGGGCAATAGATGCATTATGCACGTCATCCAGGTCCATAATATGCCCGAATACCCCATTCAGTGCGGCGGCCTGCTCCATAGTTCTTTTTTCAAAACCGGGCTGAAAAAGTGTTGCCTGGGAAGAAGTACATTTTTCTCTGTAATACTGTTTCCATATCCGTGATTCCTCTTTGGCAGAGCCTGCAACAGAAACACCTATAAAATCTTCCACACACATTTTTGCCGTCTCAATGGTATTTCTGCTCAGATCAGAAAACATGATATCGTGAAGATAGACTGCCAGATCATAAGTTTCGTGATGACTCGCGCCCATAGACAGATTTTGCACCTCCTTTTCTTCGGAATACCATTCTATTGGTATACCACATTTAAAACATACCACATAAATCCAGATAATGGAAGAGTAAATTACAAAAAATATTAATTTTTAAAATTAAATTCAAAATTTTTATCTATTTTTTATTAATATATTGACATTTTTATCTATAAATGGTATACCAATAGTGAGTTTAAACTCCAGATAACCATATTTTTATCCCAGACACAAAAATAAAGGAGGACGGGAATGGAACAGACAAAAAATTAACTTCCGGGCAGCTTCAAAAGCGGAGGCAGCCCGGAAGTTTTGTGAGGAATATTATCGTTTGTTGCTTGCTGTCCAGATATGCATTTTTTCGGCGTCCGCAATTAACTCATCGCGG
>CAJUJV010000054.1:1802-15471 GCA_910586845.1 uncultured Hungatella sp. | reverse complement strand
AGACAAAAAAGACAAAGAAAAAGTTTTCCATCAATATGCTGATCTTTATCCTGGGGATTCTGATCTGCGCCAGCCTGCTGACCTATCTCATCCCGGCAGGTCAGTTCGATACTAATCCGGATACCAAGTCGCTGATCCCGGGAACATTTCATCTGGTAGAACAGACGCCTGTGAATCCCTGGAAAGCTCTTCTCAACATTTTTACCGGGATGACCAGTTCTGCCAAGGTCATGAGCATCGTCATTTTTATGGGCGGCGCTCTGAGGGTGATCATCAGTACAGGTGCCGTGGAAGAATTCTTAAATTGGGCTATCTATAAGCTGGAAAAGAAGGGCATCGCCGTGATCGTACCTTTAATGGTTGTCTTATTCTCCGTGCTCTCCGCTTACGGAGGCAATGATTCTTTCTTTGCTTTCACAGTCATCGGCGTTGCCGTGGCAGCCAAGATGGGACTGGACCCCATAGCAGGGATGGCCATGACTTATTTCGCCACCAGCGTAGGATTTGCCGGAGCTTTAAAGGGACGGACCCTGGTAGCCCAGGGCATCGCCGATGTAACCCCCTATTCCGGAGCCGGATACCGGACCGTCTGGCTGTTTATCATGACCGGTCTGGCTGTGGCCTATGCACTGTGGTACTGTTTCCGGGTAAAAAAAGATCCCGGAAAAAGTCTCATGGGAAACAGTGACTGGATGAAAAGCAATACTGCCTCCAACCTCAACGAGGAGAAATTTAATCCCGTATCCCTTCTCGTCATCATCATCACCGCCGGTTCCTTTATTTTAAATGCGATCATGGGTGTATTAAAAGGCTGGAACTATCCGGAACAGGTGGCTGTGCTCCTCATCGCCTCTACGGTCTGCGGACTGTTATACAAAAAAACTCCGTCGGAGATAGCGGATACTTTTGCCAAAGGCTGCCAGTCCATGGGATTTGTGGCATTTATCATCGGTCTGGGCGGGGCCATCTCCCAGACGCTGACTCAGGGAAATATCCTTCACACCATGGTTAATACCGTCACAATGCCCCTTATGAACCTGCACCGGGGCATAGGAACCATCTTCATGTTCTGGTTCAACTGGCTGTTTAACTTCTTTATCATCTCCGGTTCCGGACAGGCCGCGGTGGTCATGCCTATCATGAACCCCATAGCCGACGCTCTTCAGATCGAACGTCAGGTAGCGGTTTCTGCTTTTGTTTACGGCGATGCATACACCAACATGCTTTTCCCAACAAGCGCATCTCTTCTGGGCGCTCTGGCCATCGCCGGTGTTCCCCTGAAAAACTGGGTAAAATTTGTTCTGCCGTTTTTGCTGGTTCTTTCTGTATTGACATCTGTATTTCTGTATTATCTGACAGCCATCGGCTGGACAGGATTATAGGAGGGAGGCTGCTTTTATGTCAATTGATCTTGTGAAGTTAAGCGAGGAGACGGCTCCTTACGCAAAGGAGCTTCGCCGGCATTTCCACCGCCATCCGGAACCCACCTCCAAAGAATTTGAAACCATCCGTTATATCTGCGCACAGCTGGACACCCTGGGAATCCCATATGTCAGCATCCCGGACGGCGGGGTCCTGGCAGAGATCAGAGGGAGTGCCGAAACCCCGGAAGATTCCCCGGCTCCTCATGTGCTCCTTCGGGCCGACTGCGATGCCCTGTCCATGGATGAAAATCCCGAAAACGGTTCCGGTCCTCGCTGCTGCTGCAGCGAAACTCCGGGGGTCGCCCACATGTGCGGGCACGACAGCCATATGGCCATGCTCCTGGGAGCGGCAAAAATCCTGGCCGGTCTCGACCCGAAGCTTATAAAAGGCACTGTCTACCTGTTGTTTGAGAGGGGCGAGGAAGGCGGAAACTGTATCTATTATGTAATGAAATATATTCAGACCAAAAAAATTTCCATCGACAGCTGTTTTGCTCTCCATGTAGATCCGGAAATCCCCGCAGGCAGATATCGGATTCAGGATGGCCCCAGCCACGGAGGGAATGTCAACTTCGAAATCGAGCTTATCGGACAGGGCGGCCATGGTTCCAGACCGGATCTCTCCAACAATCCTCTGGACTGTTTTATGGCTGTCATGAATCAGCTGAAAGACGTGCGGCTCAAATACATCTCTCCAAAAGATCTGATCACCTACAACATCGGCTCCGTCCAGTGCGGACACAAGCGCAATATCGTCCCGGAACGTCTGGAATTCAAAGGTACTGCCCGCTTTTTCAATCCGGAGGCCGGCAGGATTTTCAAAGAGAAACTGGATGCCATCATCAAAACCTGTGCTGCTCTTTATGACTGCCGGCCTGTATATCACGTCTTCTCCGGTCCAAGTCTGTCGGTCGTCAACAACAAAGAGGCGGCAGAACTTGCCGCAGAAGCAGTATCGGAACTTTTCGGAAAGGAATGCATTATCCCGGGCCAACCTGAACTGGGTTCGGAAAGCTTCTCCACTCTGACTGCCTATTATCCCGGAGTCATGATCCGTGTGGGAGTCAGAAACGAAGAAAAAGGCATCACTGCCGCTCTCCATAATCCCGGATTTGATCTGGATGAAGATGCTCTGAAATACGGGATTGCGGTTCATGCGGCCTATGCCCTGAAATACCTGGAGAAAAAGCCTGATATTAAATTCAAACCGTTTTCGGGAGATGCCGATGAGCTTTTAAGATATACCAGCCGCCCGGTTCCTCCCAGGTATGATCAGGGAGCCTGATCTTTCATGTGAAAGCGGCCGGTTAACGGCCGCCTCCATGCTGCCCTGGCAGGCGGAAATTCCCCCGTTTTTATTGACTTTAGCAGAAAAGTTACTTAAAATAAGAATCAGTTTATGGACAGAACAGCAAAAACGGAGAAAACATATGTCGGGGAAAAAAACAAACAAATATTATGAAACAATTCTGGACTGGTTCAGACAGCAGCTGAATTCCGGAGCTTTAAAGGAAGGAGATGTCATCCCCTCTGAACGGGAACTGGCCAGCCGTTTCGGAGTCAGCAGAGTTCCTGTGCGGGAGGCCTTCCGTATTCTTGAATATATCGGCATTATTTCCAATGAACCTGACGGCATGACCGTGAAGGCCGTCAATATGCAGCAGATGAACTTAAAAGCGGACTTTGCCAGAGACGTCACGATGGAAACTTTGGAGAATCTGTTTGAAGTTAGGATTATTCTGGAAACGGAGGCCGCCTACTATGCCGCGATCCGCCGCACAGACGAAGATATCAAAAAGATGCGGACAACTCTTGCCAGCATGTCGGCACTGCTGAAAAAGCCTGACGGGGACGAGGAAACTCTGATCCAGTATTCCCATGAGTTTCATTTCAGTGTCATTGCCTCAGCCAAAAATCCGGTACTGGAAAACCTTTACCGCAACATGTATGATCTTCTGGAGATTTCGAAAGAGTATACTCTTTCTTCTGTATCAGAGTCTACCCTGATGGACCACGAGGCAATTCTTTATAAAATTGAACTGGGCGATTCTGCAGAAGCTTCCAGATATATGAAGCTCCATCTGATGCAGGCCCTAAAGAAGCTGCAGAAAGCCACAAAGGAGGTTTGATCTGTTTGAATATTACACATGATTTTGATGAACTTGTAGAGAGACGGGGAACAGATTCAAAAAAATATTCTGTTTATCCGGATCATGTGATCCCCATGTGGATCGCAGACAGCGATTTTAAAGCGCCTCAGCCTGTGGTGGAGGCGCTTATCAGTCGGGCTCAGGCCGGGATATACGGCTACCCTCCTATAAGCAGCCGCCTGAAAAAGGCAGCAGCCTCCTGGCAGGAAACCCGCTTTGGCTGGCATGTGGATCCGGACTGGGTCGAGTATATTCCGGGAGTCATCGCAGGCATCATCTGTGCCGTCCGCGCTTTGAGCCGGGCGGGAGACAATCTTATTGTCCAGACTCCCTGCTATCCCCCTTTCAGGGACCTGGCGCACCATAACGGACGCCATATTCTGGCCAACTCCCTGATACTGAAAAACGGCCGCTATGAAATTAATTTTGATCAGTTTGAAGAAATGGCAAAGGATCCCCGAACCAGACTGTTTATCTTATGCAACCCTCAGAACCCTACGGGACGGGTGTTTACCCGGGAGGAACTTATGGACCTGGGCCGGATCTGTATGAAGCATCATGTTACGGTCCTGTCTGACGAGATCCATCAGGATCTGGTTTACAGCGGCTGCCGGCACATTCCATTCGCCTCTGTGTCTGAAGAATTTTCACAGAATTCCATAACCTTTATCAATCCCAGCAAAACCTTTAATGTCCCCGGACTGCGGACCGGAGCGCTGATCGCTCCCAACCCTGTTCTCAAAAATGCAGTTCATGATGTGCTGGTCAACAACAAAGCCTTTGGAGAAAATATTTTCGGTACCACAGCCTTCTGTACTGCTTATGAACAATGTGCTTATTATGCAGATCAGATGATCGGCTATGTGGAAAAAAATCGGGATCTTGTAGAGAAAACCTTAAATGACCTGGAAGAAATCCGCGTGATCCATGCAGAAGGCACTTATCTTCTGTGGCTGGACTGCCGGAAACTGAGTATGACACAGGCGCATCTGGATCGTTTTTTTGAAAAAGAACTGGGACTGGGCTTTAACAGCGGCACATCCTTCGGCCCTGAAGGCGAAGGATTCCTGCGGATGAATATCGCCTGTCCCCGGTCAACCGTAAGAGAAGCTTTGAGAAGAATGAGCAATGCCGGACTTCTTATGTCTGATCCTGCTTATCATTCCTGATATTTCCGGCTATACTATTGCGGAAGAGAATCTGACACAGGAGGTCCTTATGTACACTTATCCGCTCCGTCACTGGATCGCATTTTTCTATATCTACTGTTTCTTTGGCTGGATTTTCGAATCAGCCTATGTTTCGCTGAAAAAGAAGCGATTTGTCAACCGGGGATTCCTCCGCCTTCCCATGCTCCCTCTCTACGGCACCGGAGCCGTGATGATGCTGTGGGTCTCCCTGCCGGTAAAAGACCATCTTCTGCTGGTGTATCTCTCCGGCGTTGTGGCGGCTACTGCCCTGGAATATATTACCGGCTATGTGATGGAACGGCTGTTTAAGATGAGATACTGGGATTACAGCGATCAGAAGTTCCAGATAAACGGATATATCTGCCTGACCTCATCCATCGCCTGGGGATTTCTGACCATTTTTCTCACCGAGGTCATCCATGAACCGGTTGCAGGGTTTGTACTGGCACTGAATCCGGGAGCAGAATCTGCCCTTCTCCTTGTGGTCAGCGGATTTTTTCTCGCCGATGTTGTCCGGTCCACGAAAGAAGCTCTGGCTCTGGGACAGGTTCTGGAATCCATGACCGCCATGAAAGCCGATCTGGATGAACTGCAGGTACAGCTGGCGCTTCTGAAAGCCGAGGCCTCCTGCCGTATGGAAGGGATGAAAGACAATGTCCGTGTTCATGCAGAGACTTTCCGTGGAGATATAAGGCTGAAGGCCGCGGAACTGAAACAGGAAGCGGCCGCAGACATGATCCGGCTCAGAGAGGAGGCGGCTGCCCGTATGGAACAAGAGGCCAGAGAGGCCTCTCAGGCCCTGGCCGAGCGGATCCGCCTGCTGACAGACCAGTATCGCCGTCTGCTGGAGAAGCGGCAGAAACTGTCTTCTTCCATATCCGCCTGGCACAGAGGTCTCATTCGGGGCAATCCTTCTGCTTCTTCCCGCAGATTCAGTCAGGCGCTTAAAGAACTCCGTGAGATGCTGGAACAGAGGTAGGGAAATCCCTGCCTCTGTTTCCATCTGCCGTATATTGATCCGGCTCTTTTTGTATCTGTTGTCTCTTTTGTTTACAGCATGGAATCTACCATGGCCTGTACCGCTTCTCCGAATGCAGAAGACTTTGCATCTGCATCCTTCAGGGAAGTTCCTTTGACTCCATAGTAGAACTTGATCTTCGGCTCTGTTCCGGAAGGTCTTACACACATCCACGCGCCGTCGTTCATGTCGTAGTACAGAACGTTGGATGAGGGAAGTCCTGTGGGCTTTACTTCTCCTGTAGCCATATCCTTGATGGTATCCAGTTTGTAGTCCCTGGCGGATACTACATCGTAGCTGCCCACTTTGGCGGGAGTATTGTTCCGAAGGGTGTCCATGATGTTCTGGATCTTGGCCAGCCCCTCGATACCGCTTAAACCGATGGATCTCACGGCATCCTTGTAGTAGCCGTACTTCTCATACATGGCCACCATGGCATCCCACAGAGTCATGTTTTTCGTCTTATAGTAGGCGGCCGCCTCGCACAGAGCAACGCTGGCGGACACGGCGTCCTTGTCGCGGGCATAGGTCCCGATGAGGCAGCCGTAGCTCTCCTCCAGACCGAACATATAGTGGCCCTCGCCGGTGTTCTCCTCCTTGAGGATCTGCTGGCCGATCCACTTAAATCCTGTGAGGCACTCTACCAGTCTGCAGTTGTAACCTGCGGCAACCGCATCCACCAGATTGGTGGTCACGATGGATTTCACCACCTCGCCGTCTGCCGGGATAGCGTTCTGAGCTGCTTTCTGGCTCAGTACGTACTCGCACAGAAGAGAGCCGGACATGTTGCCGGTGAGGGGGATATACTCGCCGAATTTGGAATCTTTTACATAGACGCCCAGACGGTCTGCATCCGGGTCTGTGGCCAGCACCAGGTCCGCATCCAGTTCTTTGGCCATGCCAAGACCCAGAGCAAAAGCCTCAGCCGCCTCGGGGTTGGGATAGCTGACTGTGGGGAACTCTCCGTCAGGCAGCTCCTGCTGGGGAACCACATACACATGCTCGAAGCCGATCTCTTTCAGCACTCTTCTCACCGGGATGTTGCCGGTTCCGTGAAGAGGTGTGTAGACGATCTTGATGCTGTCCTGCATCTTGTCAATGGCATCCTGGTTTACTACCTGAGCCTTGACATTGGCAATATATTTGTCGTCGATCTCTGCGCCGATGACCTTGTAAAGGCCTGCTGCCTTGGCTGCGGAAGCCGTCATGGTCTTTACCGTGGACAGATCTTCGATAGCCAGCACTTCCTCGGTGACGCCTTTGTCGTGAGGCGGTGTGAACTGCGCGCCATCCTCCCAGTATACCTTATATCCGTTGTACTCCGGCGGATTGTGGCTGGCCGTCACGTTGATACCGGCGATGCAGCCCAGTTCCCGGACGGCAAAGGACAGCTCCGGCGTGGGGCGAAGAGACTCAAATTTATATGCCATGATCCCGTTGGCCGCCAGAGTTCTCGCAGCCTCGTCTGCAAACTCCGGAGACATCCGGCGGGAATCGTAGGCGATAACCACGCCTTTGGAGGCGCCGCCCTGTTTAATTATGTAGTTGGCAAGTCCCTGTGTGGCCCTGCGCACCACATAGATGTTCATACGGTTGATACCTGCTCCGATAATCCCGCGGAGGCCGGCCGTTCCAAACTCCAGATCCATATAGAAGCGCTCTTTGATCTCGTTCTCATCGTCTGCGATGGCACGCAGTTCTTCCTTGGTGGCTTCATCAAAGTATGGGTTGGACAGCCATTCTTCGTAGATTTTTTTATAGTCTTTCATGGTGTAACTCTCCCTTCTTTTTGCTGGTTACTATTATACTTCAAAACAGGAAAAAAGGGAAGGAAAAATACGGCTGCCGGACTTATTTTATCACGGAAAGAAACCGGTTACGCTGTGCCGCCTGCTGTTCCAGACTTTTCAGCTTCTCCAGATTTCTGGAAGGGATCCGGACCTTGTTGGAATTCATGTAGAAATTGATCTGTTTCCAGTATTTTTCCGGATACAGAAACAGGCAGTAAAGGCTTTCCCGGTCTCTTCTGGCCAGAGGATTGATCCTGTCATAGGCACTCAGAAGTTCCAGGCCCAATGCCTGATCCCAGTCATGTTTCTCAAGGGTCTTCCTTATAAAATGATACAGATCCCTCATCTGATCCCCCAGATGCATCTTATGGTATTCGATGACTGCCACCGTTTTTTCGTGGATCAGAATATGATGCTGATCCAGATCTCCGTGGCACAGGGAGGGAACCGCCTCCGGATCATCTCCCCCAAGGCAGGCCATCCTTTCGGCAGCTTCCTGAGCCTGAGCAAAAAATACGGGAAAGTTGCTGAGCGCACATCTCTCAAAATCTGTTTTTTTCCTCTTGTTTTTCATGAAATTCCTGGCCCGCTTCAGTTCCTGGCTGTGGCGTTCCATCTCCTGTGTAACCGTTTCTACCTGGATAGATCCCAGATTCCATTCTTCCCGGGTCGGGATCTTTTTCAGCACCTGATGGAGGACGGCGATCTTTCCCACCGCCTGTCTCACCTCTTTCTGATCTCTGAGGCTGCACTCCCGGCCGGTATACCAGTGTTTTAACGTATGCCTGGTGCCATCCCCGCTGAGAGAAACCAGTTCTCCGCCGGAAGTCCTGATATAATCATCAACCTGGATCAGACCGGAATCCCTGACCTGTCCCAGAACCTGAGTTTCAAATTCCAGGCGTTTCATGGTGCCGCGGTATTCCTGCAGCAGCATGGTGCCCTGGCTGGTATCACAGATCCATCCGCTGCGTCCCTTGCGGACACCGTCCACAGTCAGGTCATACTGAGCCAAAGCTTCCAAATATTTTTCATTCACATCAACCCCTCCAAACGCCCTTTTAGTATCACGAACGACCGATGATCCTGTCGTGCATTGCAGCTACTTCTAGGGTATGAAGAGGAAAGACGGATTATGTGGATTTTCCGGAGGCTTTTTCCAATTCCTTTATGAGCTGTTTTCGGGTATTTTTCTCCGGATACTCCAGCACCAGCTCCAGAAGGGAGTTCAGAGTCTCCCCCATGGCCGGACCCGGACTCATCCCCAGCCCGATCAGATCCTTCCCTGACAGGGCAAGTGTCTTTAAACTGACGCAGTCCCCACGGGTCCTGATCGTTTCTGTCAATTCTCTTATCTGCTCCAGCTCTTCCGGATTTTCCGGAATACCGGGCATAAACCGTTTGAAGGTTATGAGATCGTCAAACTGTTCTCCCGACATCCGGCTCATGGTCCTTCTCAGAGAGGCTTCGTCTGTGCCTGCCGGCTTTCTCCACCACCGGACCAGAAGCCGGACTCTGTGGATGGTGTCGTTGTCCAGTTTCAGTTCTTTCAGGATCTGCTCCGCCTCCTCCGCGGTCCTGCGGCACAGAAGGGCGGCCCACCTCAGATGACGGAGAGCCGGAAGCCTGTGATCCATATAAAGCTCATCCGGCATGATGACAGGAAATGAGGGGCACACAAAAGGAGCCAGGCCATCCTGGAAAACCATGTCTATGGCTTCCGGATGGCCGGACATCAGAAGTTTGGTCAGCTCTGTCTGGATCCGCTCTTTGCTCACACGGGCCAGGCTGGGAGCCAGAGTCCTGAGAGCCTTTCTCGTATCCGCCTCGATCTCAAAGCCCAGCTGGGCACAGAACCGGAGGGCCCGCAGCATCCGCAGGGCATCTTCCCCAAAACGATCCGAAGGCTCTCCCACGCAGCGGATCAGCCCCTTCTCCAGGTCGCGGACGCCGCCAAACAGGTCCACAAGACCTGTCTGTCTGCTGTAGGCCATAGCATTGATGGTGAAATCCCGGCGTTTCAGATCCTCTTCCAGACTGGAGGTAAATACCACATTTTTCGGGTGCCGGCTGTCCTCATACTCGCCGTCGATGCGGTAGGTAGTGACCTCGTAGGCCTCTTTTCCCCTCATGACCGTGACCGTGCCGTGGGCAATCCCCGTATCGATGGTCCTGGGAAACAGAGACTTTACCTGCCCGGGCAGGGCCGAGGTGGTGATATCCCAGTCCCCCGGCGTCTTTCCCAAAAGGCTGTCCCTGACGCATCCGCCTACGATACATGCCTCAAAACCGCTGCGATGCAGTGTCTCCAGAATATACTCTGCCTGTTCGGGCATCCGGATATGGAGATCAGCTTGTGTCTCTTTTCCGGCGCATGTGATATGATTTTCTTCTGACATGGGCTCCGCCTTTCTCTAGTATGCCCGGCCCCAGTACACCATCTTCACAGCCGGCTTTCCGCAGCAGACGCACTTGTCGGACAGCTGCTCCTGCTTAAAGGGCATACAGCGGGATGTGGCTCCCGTGTCTTCTCTGATCTTGTCCTCGCACTCCCGGCAGCCGCACCACATGGCCTTGACGAAGCCCGGCTTCTCGTTGACGGTCTTCACAAAGCTGTCATAGTCCGCCGCCTCGTAGGTGTGGCTGTCTCTGTGGGCCCTGGCCCGCTCAAACATATCTTTCCTGATGGTCTCCAAAAGCTCTCCCACCTTTGACTCCAGGTCCGAAAGGGCAACCGTGATCTTCTCGTGGGTGTCGCGGCGCACCAGGACTGCCTGATCCTTCTCCATATCTTTGGGCCCGATCTCCACCCGCAGAGGAATTCCTCTCATCTCGCAGTCGCTGAATTTCCATCCCGGGCTCTTATCCGTGTCATCTGTCTTCACCCGGAATCCGGAAGCCGCCAGCCGGTCTCTCAGCTCAAAGGCCTTGTCGAGAACTCCTTCTTTCTTCTGCTGGATGGGAACTACCATAACCTGGACCGGAGCCACGCCCGGAGGCAGCACCAGACCGTTGTCATCGCCGTGGACCATGATGATGGCGCCGATAATGCGGGTGCTTAAGCCCCATGAAGTCTGATGAACATACTTTAATGTGTTGTCTCTGTCAGCGAACTGGATCTCAAAAGCCCTGGCAAACCCGTCGCCGAAGTTGTGGCTGGTACCGCTCTGAAGGGCCTTTCCGTCGTGCATCAGGGCCTCAATGGTGTAGGTAGCCTCTGCACCGGCAAATTTCTCCTTGTCCGTCTTCCGCCCGCGGATCACCGGAATGGCCAGAACCTCCTCGCAGAAATCAGCATAGACATTGAGCATCTGCTCCGTCCGTTCCTGGGCCTCCTCGGCCGTGGCATGGGCCGTATGTCCCTCCTGCCACAGAAATTCTCTGGAACGGAGGAAAGGCCTGGTGGTCTTCTCCCACCTTACCACGGAACACCACTGATTGTAGAGCCTGGGCAGATCCCGGTAGGAATGGATGTCCTTGGCGTAGAAGTCACAGAACAGCGTCTCGGAAGTAGGTCTGACGCACATCCTCTCCTGCAGAGCCTCCAGGCCTCCGTGTGTCACCCAGGCCACCTCCGGGGCAAATCCCTCTACATGATCCTTCTCTTTCTGTAAGAGCCCTTCGGGGATAAACATGGGCATGTATACGTTCTCCACGCCGGTCTCCTTAAACCGTCTGTCCAGCTCTTTCTGGATGTTCTCCCAGAGAGCATAGCCGGCCGGCTTGATCACCATGCAGCCTTTCACGCTTGCATAGTCGCACAGCTCCGCTTTCTTTACCACGTCTGTGTACCACTGGGCAAAATCCACGTCCATGGAGGTGATGGCCTCCACCAGTTTCTTGTCGTTTGCCATGATAAATCTCCTTTCAAAAAAAGTCATCCAGTCCCTGCCTATATGACAAGGGACCGGATGACTGTAAATCCGGCGGTACCACCCCGCTTAACTGCCTGTCAGACGACCCCGGCAGTTCTCTCGCCTTCGTTAACGCCGAAATACGCCGTACTTTCATACGGAGGCTCCGAGGCGGGTTGGGCTTCCAGGGACATAAGGGCCTTCCACCTTCCGCCCTCTCTCTGTCATGTATGTCGGCTTAATAGTCCTCTTCATCGCCGGTAAATCTGCTGATGTATGGTGATTTTACGTCAAATCCTGCGGATTGTCAAGAAAAAACGAACAGAGCCCGAAGCCCTGTCCGCTTTTTCCTGATTCTGCCTCTGTTACTTCCCGAACCGGGTCAGGAAGTAGCTGTAGGCGCCGATGAGATTGGCGTCGTTGAAGAACTTGCACGTGGTCACATCCGCGCTCTGCCCCGGCCACTTGAACTGACTGTAGAAGTAATCCAGGTTCTTCCGGATATACTCAAGCAAAAGGGGCTGCCGGCTGATGCCGCCTCCGATGGCAAATCGGTCGGGATCGTAGATGATCTGCAGATTCACGATCATGTGGGCGATGCTCCTGGTAAACTGGTCCAGAGCCATGAGCACCCTGGGATCCCCTTCTTCGGCCCAGCGGAACACGTCATACCCGTTGATCTCATCCGGGTCCTCGATGCCTCTGGCGTTGGCCACCAGACGGCGGAGCCTGGGATTGCCTGCCCGCCCTGCCCAGGTGTCATTTGCCTCGTCCATATTCTCTCCCAGGGAGAGGAAACTGAATTCTCCCGCCGCAAAGCTCCTGCCGAAATGAACCTTTCCGTCCTTAATAAGCGCCCCGCCGATACCGGTCCCCAGGACGATGACAATACCGTCCCTGCAGTCGGACAAAGCCCCCCACTTTGCCTCCGCCATAGCCGCGCTCTTGGCATCGTTCATAATGGTTACCGGCACGCCCAGGCGCCTGGTCATCTCTCCCGCAAGATTAAAATTCTGAATATATCTTAAATTTCCGCCGCTTATACATACTCCGTTCTCACTGTCGATCACTCCGGGAACCGACATGGCGATCCCCTGGACCCGGCCTTCCACGGACCGGTAAAGGTTCTCCAGGGCCCTCAGATAAGCCTCCACTCCTTCATAAGGAGTAGGCGCTTCCCCCTTGTCTGTCAGGTTCAGATCCCTGTCAATGATCCCGTACTTGATGGCACTCCCCCCTACATCGATACACAGACATCTTTCTCCGTAATCTCTTGTCCTGCTGTTATCTGTCATAAAATCCACCCCCATGTGATATGTAATGTCCGTCCCTGTGCCGGAATATCTTCCTTCACAGTCCGTGGGACGGCTCCTGGTCATAAGTATATCACATTTTTCTCTGTCTTTACAGTTCTTCTCCGTTGGTCTCGATGACTTTTTTATACCAGTAAAATGATTTCTTCGGCCTGCGGCTCAGATCCCCGGTGCCGTCGTTGTGTTTGTCCACATAGATGAAACCGTAGCGCTTGTCCATCTCCCCGGTTCCCGCGCTCACCAGGTCAATGCAGCCCCATGGAGTATACCCCATCAGGTCCACGCCGTCCTCCTCCACAGCCTTCTTCATCTGCTCGATGTGCATCTTAAAATACTCGATCCGGTAGTCGTCGTTAATGCTGCCGTCCTCTTCCACCTTGTCATAGGCGCCCAGGCCGTTTTCCACGATGAACAGGGGCACCGGATACCGGTCCGTAAACCAGTTGAGCGCGTACCGCAGGCCCACAGGATCAATCTGCCAGCCCCAGTCGGAAGCCTTCACATAAGGATTCTTTACCAGCCCTCCTGCCTCGTCGTACTCATAGAACGGATTCTCCTGCCTGTACTCTGTGGCAAAGGACATGTAGTAGCTGAATCCGATATAGTCCACACAGCCCTCTCTCAGCGCTGCCAGATCTTCCTCCGTGAAGTCGATGGAGAAGCCCTTCCTCTTCCAGTGGCTTAAGATGTTGGGCGGGTACACGCCGTGAACGTGGACATCGGTGTAGTAGTACCGCTTCTGCATGGCCTTCTCCGCCATGAGGATGTCCTCCGGCTTACAGGTGGCCGGGTAAATGGGACACATGGCGATCATGCAGCCGATCTTGAAATCCGGGTTGATCTCATGACCTGCCTTCACGGCCAGGGCGGAGGCCACCAGCTCGTAGTGAGCCGCCTGATACATGACCTGTTCCTTGTCATCCCCCTCCC
>CAJUJV010000054.1:0-1792 GCA_910586845.1 uncultured Hungatella sp. | reverse complement strand
CGGACTCCCGAGTTGGAATAGATGCTTAATTCCATGTTGAAATTGGCCTGGTTGTTGATCTCGTTGAAGGTCATCCAGTATTTCACTTTATCTTTATATCTCTCAAAGCAGACCGTGGCGAACCGCACAAAGAAATCGATGACTTTTCTGCTTCGGAACCCGCCGTACTCTTTTGTCAGGTGAAGAGGCATCTCAAAATGGCTGAGAGTGATCACCGGCTCGATGCCGTACCTGTGACACTCGTCAAACATGTCGTCATAAAACTTCAGTCCTTCCTCGTTAGGCTCTGTCTCGTCGCCGCTGGGGAAAATCCGGGTCCAGGCGATGCTGGTGCGGAAGCACTTAAATCCCATTTCTCCAAAGAGCCTGATGTCTTCTTTGTACCGGTGATAGAAATCAATGGCCTCGTGGTTGGGATACTCTTCTCCGGGAAGGATCTCGTCGGTCACCCTCCTGGGGGTAGTCCGGTCTCCGGCCGTAGTCACATCCATGATGCTCAGGCCCTTGCCTCCCTCCAGATAGCCGCCCTCCAGCTGGTGGGCAGCCACTGCGCCTCCCCACAAAAAATCGTTTCTCAATGCCATGGTTTTATTCCTCCTCCGCGTTCTTCATGTTCAGCTTGGCAGCCGCGGCCACAAAGGGCAGATAGATCAGAGTGCTGACAGCCACGCAGAGCAGGCCTACCACAAGGGACAGAGGATTGGTGCCGCCTGACCCTAAGAACGGAATCAAAAATCCCGGCGTGGTCCATCCGATGTCCAGAGTTACCGGCGGGATGATCTTAAAGACGCTGGTAGCCAGCCATCCGATGATATTGCCGGAAACGGGAGCCAGGATAAAGGGAACCACATAGATGGGGTTCATGACAATGGGAAGACCGAACATCAGAGGCTCATTGATGTTGAACAGTCCCGGCGCCAGGGCCAGCTTGCCGATGGTCATCTGCTGTTTGTCTTTCCTGGCCACCAGGAAGATGGCGATCAGCAGTCCCAGGGTGGCGCCGGAACCGCCGGTGTTGCCGAACGCGTCATTGATGCTGCCCCATGTGAGGGGGAAGGGTGTCCCGATGGTGGTGCCGTTGGTTCCGAAGTAGGCCAGGTTGGACACGCCCTGCTCCGCGAACATGACGGAACGGATAGCGCTCAATGTGTTGGGGCCGTGGATTCCCAGGAGCCACAAGAACTGCTGGGCGATGACAAAGATCAGGATGGTGACGATATTGCCGCCCAGGGAACGGAACGGAGCCTGGATGCTGTTGTAGATCACGTACTGAATGCCGCCTTCTGCCACAAAACCCAGTATGTAATTGATAACAGCCGCTCCCACAAACACAATGATAATGGGGATTACCAGGTTAAATGACTGGGCAACCGCGGGAGGAACAGAATCAGGCATTTTAATACATAGCTTCTTGTTCTTTGCCATGGCCGGAATCAGCTCACCTACAGCCAGACCTACGATCAAGGCCACAAACAATCCCTGTGCTCCCATAAAGGTCATGGGAAGGGCATTACCCGCCTCACTTGACACATATCCTGGGTAGATGATAAAGAAAGTACCAATAGCGCACAGCGCGGCCAGAAGCTTATCCCCGTTTTTCTCCTCCGCCAGTTTGTAAGCGGTCAGGAATACAATCAAAAGGGACATGATGTTGCTGGTACCGCTTAAGATGGGGGTGAATATCTGCTGATAGTCTGACAGGTTGGGGATCAGATCCCCCAAGCGCAGGATCTTGGCAATAAACCCATTTGGGTCCAGCACCGCGAAATTCACCAGCGTGATGATGGAGCCT
>CAJUJV010000053.1:26212-27518 GCA_910586845.1 uncultured Hungatella sp. | reverse complement strand
AGCCGATGGATAACTCCCCGTTATTTACTGCAAGCACCTTATCAAAGGTAACAGTCTCTCCAGCTTCAACACCAAGCTTCTCAACCTTAATGATATCGCCTTCTGCGACTTTGTACTGCTTACCACCTGTTGCAATAATCGCGTACATATGGCACCTCCTGTTATCATTACTCGCCAACTGCGGTGTCCCGTAGGAACTTTTAAACCTCATTGTGCGGCATACCCTGATATAATAACATCTGATGAAGAGATTGTCAACCTGAATTTACAGATCTTACCTGTTTTTTTCTGATCCTGTTACTGTAACAGTGACAGGATCAGGACTTTCAGTCTCCCAACACATTGACGATCTTTACAGGAGTTCTGTAATACATATCCGATGTGGTGATGCCGACTCGTTCGTTGGAAGCGTGGACGATGCGTCCGTCTCCCATATAGATGGCCACATGATCCACATGACCGCCGCTGCTGTAGAATACCAGATCCCCGGGTCGGGCCTCATCTGCGGAGACGGACCGGCCCTGAGCGGACTGGGAGGCAGCGGTACGGCTGAGATAGACTCCCGCGGTATTGCTCAGGATATATCTGGAAAAGCCGGAACAGTCCACTCCCGTATTGGGATCGTTGCCGCCGTAAACATAGGCATTGCCCACGAACTGAAGTGCATATTCCACAATAGATTTTCTTAAATTCTCCTTCCTGGCTGCTTCTGCTGCTTCCGCCGCCTTTTTTGCTTCGATGGTATTCAGATAATCTTCATACTGTCCCGACATCTCTGTAAGGCTGTTCTGCAGATAAGACAGTTCGTTCTGGATAGCATGAAAGCTTAAAGTCCGTTCTGTATAACTGATGGAAGGAATGCTGGCGGAAGTATCCGCCACAGAGGTCTGCACATCGCCGGTTCCTTCATCGTCAGCTCCGGGGTCTGTATCGGAGATATCCTGAAGTCCCAGCTCTTCCCGGATCTGACTTTCCCGTGCCACCAGTTCCTCCAGTTCCCGTATGGTATCCCGGGTCCTGGCTTCCAGTTCTTTTAACTCCTGCTCCTGGACCTGGCGGGCCTGCCTCAGGCTTTCGTTCTCTTCGTCAGCCAGCTGCTTCTGAAGAGCCAGCTGCTCCCACTCCTGTTCCAACTGCTCTTTCTCCATCCGAACCTCCTTCAGCTGAAGACGGGAGCCGGCGAAAAACAGGCAGGTGCCGGAAAGGATCAAAAGTCCCAGAAAGAAAAGACCAAAGGTCCAAACAGGAGTTTTAAAATGAATGGGTTTTTTCTGGGAATGGGGAAGCAGCATGACTGTATAATTCA
>CAJUJV010000053.1:24081-26202 GCA_910586845.1 uncultured Hungatella sp. | reverse complement strand
CTGTGACTGGAGTTCAGACGTGTGCTCTTCCGATCTGGTCTCCTTCATTTCTGACGCTCAGAGTGTCGGCAGCCTTCTTTTCTTCCATGACTTCCATGGTACAATTACCCTTAAAGGAAGCTCCTTCATCGATCACCAGAGTCTTGGTAATAAGATCTCCAAGGTCCCGTCCGGTACTGGTAAGTTCGATCCGTTCTCTGGCTGTCAGATTGCCGTATACGGTTCCTGCCACAAGGATCTCCACAGCGGAGATATCTCCCCGCACGGTTCCGTGTTCCCCTATGATGACAGAACTTTCTGACAGGATCTTTCCCTTCAGCGTGCCGTCTATCCTGGTGGAATCCGTGGAAGAAAGCAGGCCCTCAATGTTGGCGTTGTCTCCGATGATCGTGTTTATGGTGCCTGTATTGATCGTATCATTTCTTTTTTTCGAGCTGAACATGTGAATCCTCCCCCTTATGTATTGAACATGTGATCTTTAGGTTTTGTTTGGTATCTATCTTATATATTAATACTTTGAGAACAAAAAAGCAATATTTTTTAATAGGTTTGTAACAAATTTGCCGGGAAGAGAGGAAGTTTCAGGAAGGATTCGGAAATTATAACAGAAAAATGCCGGCTGCTGCGATATTTCCGCAGCAGCCGGTGGTGGGTATCATGATCATCTGTATTCAGGCAGCCAGTCTCTGTGAGCTTCAAACAGATCGTCGCACATACTGACGATATGGTCGATAGACAACTCAGCAGCCACATGGGGATCCAGCATAACCGCCTGATATACCGCATCCTTTTTCCTGGTGCGGGCCGCTTCTACAGTCATAAGCTGTACATTGATATTGGTCCTGTTCAGGGCAGCCAGCTGTTCCGGCAGGGCTCCTACATAAGTAGGCGTGATGCCGGAAGCATCGGACATACAGGGGACCTCTACACAGGCCTGGTATGGCAGGTTGGTGATCAGTCCCGTGTTGAGCACATTGCCTCCGAATTTATAAGGTTTGTTATTTACGATAGAATTGATGATCAGGGCAGCATATTCCTTGGAAGTCTCATGGGCCATATCCGGGGTATGGATCAGATCAGCTCTCATTTTCTCCCAGTCCTCGATATGCTTGATGCATCTTCTTGGATATTCATCCAGAGGGATGTTGAACCGTTCGATCAGTTCAGGATACTTGTCTTTAATAAAGTAAGGCATGTACTCTGCATTGTGCTCGCTGGATTCGGTCACATAGTAGCCGAATCGATGCATGATCTCATGACGTACTTTATCCTTTTCCGGATATCCCATTTCCTTTGAACGCTTTTTGATCTCAGGATACAGATCTACACCGTCTCTGGTGATCTCCAGAAGCCAGGCCATGTGGTTGATGCCCGCAATCTTCCACTGGAGCCGGTCGTCATACTCCATACCCAGGTCTTTGAACAGTTCCGGAACAGCTTTCTGTACGCTGTGGCAGAGACCTACAAAACGGACATTGGAGTATCTCTGCATGTAATCGCTCAACATGCCCATGGGGTTGGTATAGTTCAGGAAGACTGCATTGGGACAGTATTTTTCCACCTGCTGTCCGAACATTTCCAGAACCGGGATGGTCCTCAGGGCGCGGAACACGCCGCCTACGCCCAGGGTATCGGCTATGGTCTGTCTCAGGCCGTACTTCCTCGGAATCTCAAAATCGGAAACAGTACATGGTTCATATCCGCCTACCTGAACGGCGCAGATGACGAAATCCGCGCCCTTAAGAGCCGCCGGCAGATTTTCCACACTGACGTATTTTTCGATGACGACGTCTTTCTTATAGTGGTTCTTAATGGCGTTTAACATCAGATAACTGTCTTCCAGTCTCTGGGCATCGATATCATAGAGCGCGAAGGTCAGATCTCCCAGTTCCGGGTGGAGCATACAGTCGCCCAGAACGTTTCTTACAAATACAGAACTGCCGGCGCCTAAAAATGTGATTTTAACAGCCATAGCCAAATCCTTTCTTTTATTTACTCGTTAAGAATATCGGTCATACGCTCCTGGCATGCCGCAACCACATCCTCTGCGGTTGCAGAATTATTGACAGCCAGAGGATCCATCTCCTCGTTGAAGATCTCGTTCAGCTGCTGGAACGGTAC
>CAJUJV010000053.1:11568-24071 GCA_910586845.1 uncultured Hungatella sp. | reverse complement strand
GGAAGTCTCGTCAGCCGCCATCTTCGGGTCGATTGTTCCTACGATCTCGTTGAGGATCCGCATCTCATCCGGGAATACCTTGTACTCCACTCCGCCTTCCAGAAGGCTGGTCCTTACAGGAATAAATGCACCGGTCTCACAGAATTTCTTCATATTCTCTGCGTTGGTGATATAGTCGACAACAATGGCTGCAGCCTTGGGATATTTGGTGTCTGCATAAGCGAATACTGCGTTGCCACCCATATCGGAACTGGTCTTGCCGTTCCTGATAGGCATGTAGGTCATGCCCCACTTGTCTCCCATGTTCTCCTGCATATAGGAACAATGCCAGCTTCCGGAGAAGGTGAAGGCGATCTGCTCGGCGACGAACAGGGAGTTGGTTGTGGGAGCGCCTGAAAATGCAGTGTTGGCTACAAGGTCTTCTTTTCTCCAGTCCTCATACAGTTTGATGGCTTCCAGAACTTCCGGAGAATCCATGGTAACCGCATCCTGTGCCTCATTGAGGACAGAACCGTTGTTCATATAGAGGAAAGGAAGATAGCGGTAACCGCTGTTGTTCTCCCAGATGCCTCCGAAGGCGTAGGGAAGATTATACTTTGTCTTCAGTGTTCTTGCGATCTCTGTCAGCTCTTCCCAGGAATAGCCGTCTTCCACACTGGTAGGAATACGGATATCGGCTTCCTCGAACATTCTCTTGTTATAGAAAAGAGCCACAGTATCGGTGTGGTGAGGCATGGCGATGAGCTTGCCCTGATAAGTACATGCGGACAGAAATGCGGGAGAAATATCATCCAGGCTTTCCTGGGACATGTAGGGGGTCAGATCCAGCATCACATCGGCCTTTTTGAATTTACCAAGGCGCTGATAGGTATAGCGCATCACATCGGGCCAGTCGTTGCCGGCAATTCTGGTGTCCAGCATGTCTCTGAAGTCAGAAGACGGATAAGTCTGGGGAATGATCTTGATCTCGGGATGATCTTTCTGCAGATTGGCGATGAGCTCGTCCCAGGCATCCTTATCAGAAGTAGATCCCTCCCAGTAAGCGATCTCGATCTCGGCCCCCTCTTCTGCCACCAGCCCTTCGGCCTCTGCCCCTGCAGGCTCAGCCAGGGTTTCCTCTGCCTTTGTGGCAGCTGCTGTCGTCTCACCGCCGCCTGCCGCCGTGGTTGCAGCTGCTGTCGTAGCCGCCGGTTCGCTGCTGCCGCCGCAGCCGGCCAGGCCGGTTACCATGCCTGCTGCCAGCAAAACTGCCATAAAGCTTCTCAGGTTTTTCTTACACATAAAAATCTCCTCCTTTTTATTCTTAACACTTACGTGCAAGTGTTCTCATTTATCCTTTAATACCGCTGGATGCAACTCCCTGGACGAATTCCTTCTGGAATATCAGAAATACGATGACTACAGGGAGGACCGATATTAAAGATGCGGCCATCATGTCGTTCCAGTTGACATACTGGGCTCCGTTCAGGTTGGAGAGGCCAAGCTGAACCGTATAGTACTTATCACTGGAAAGCATGATCAAAGGCCACTGAAGGTCATTCCACCTCCACATTACCGTAAAGATGACAAGCACGCTGATCAGGGGCTTGACATTGGGCAGGATGATCTTCCGGAAGATCGTAAACTCTGTGGCGCCGTCGATCCGGCCTGCCTCCAGCAGTTCATTAGGAATATCGCTGATGAACTGGCGGGCCATGAAGAGTCCCAGAGCCTCCGCACAGGGCGGGATGATTACTCCCCACAGGGTGTTCCGGATCCCCAGCTTGGAAGCGATGATGAAGACAGGAATCATGGTGACCTGAAGAGGGATCATCAGGGTGCTGAGTACGATCAGGAAGAAGAATTCCTTAAATTTAAAGTTATATTTTGCAAATGCAAAGCCTGCCAGAAGGTTGATGCACACCGTGATAGTAGTCGAGGTCAGGGTGACGATAAAACTGTTTCTGAAATAAAGACCGAAGGGAGCACGCTGGAGGGCCGTGGTAAAGTTGGACCAGATAAACTCGCTGGGCCACAGCTTGGGCGGAAAGGCCCAGATCTCGTCAACCGGCTTTACTGCTGTCACAAACATCCAGTAAAAGGGAAACAGGGCGATCAGTGCTGCCGCAAACACGAATATGAAGATCACGGTCTTCATCAACATGTATTTTCTTTTATCCATTCCCATACGTCCTGAGGTATCCATACATTAGTCCTCCTTCTCTATTTTGAATCGAATAATGGTGAGCACGACCATGAAGACAAACAGCACAACGCCGGCGGCCGCAGCCCTTCCGTAATAGTTCTTGTTAAATGCCTGTTCATACACATACATAACGATGGTCTTGGTAGCATTTAACGGTCCGCCCTGGGTCATGGTATAGACCAGATCGAAAGAACGGAACGCATTGATCATACAGGTGATCATGACGAACATATGAGTGTTTTTCAGGAGGGGCAGGGTCACGAAACGGAATTTCTGCCAGGTGTTTGCGCCGTCGATGGTGGCGGCTTCCATCAGATCCGTGGGGATGCCCTGAAGTCCGGCCAGATAGATGACCATGTTGTATCCGGTTCTCTGCCATACCGTGGCGATGATCAGCATGATCATGGCAAACCTGGGGTCATTGGCCCATTTGATGGCCGTACCTCCCAGACTGGTGATGATGTAGTTGATCAGTCCCAGCTGATCCTGGAAAATCCAGGTAAATACCGTACCGACTACAACGGTGGATACCACTGCGGGCACATAGATGGCCGAGCGGATAATCCCTCTTAAGGGGATCTTGCTGTTAAGCAGGATGGCGATCAGCAAAGCCAGTACCATGAGAAGAGGAACTGTGGCTACGGTATAATAGAAGGTGTTGAAGATGGATTTTAAAAACACCTTGTCGTGGAATATGTACAGGTAGTTCTGAATGTCAATGAACTTAGGCTTTCCCATGCCGTTCCATTTTACTGTGCTGTAGTAAAAAGACATGAAAATAGGAATGATCATGAACACAAAAAACAGTATCATGTTGGGCATGATATAAAGATAAGGGACTACCTTTATATTTCTCCAGAACGGGATCCTGGTTCTTTCGGCATTATCTTTCATAATACATCTCTCCTTTATTTGATCTTACAGGTTATAAACAGCACTCAAGGACATAGAGGCGGGAGGTGAAATCCCCGGCATCGGAACCGGAATCCTGACGAACGCCATCCTTTCTTGCAGAAGTGCCTGTGAACTGAGGATCTTCCAGAAATCCCATATTCATCAGCTCATCTCCGTAATAAGTCTCTCCTGTTCTGCTGCAGCGGTATTTCTTATCCGGGTCAAGACCTGTAAGGACAAGCTTTCTGAGCTTGGGGTTAGGCTGTGCCAGGACTTTATAATAACTGAAGACAGCCGTATTCTTATCTTTGGAAACTACCATCCAGGCTCCGTCGCCGTGATTTTCGAAGGGGTCTCTCAGACGGTAGAAATCACCGAACTGGATCAGTTTTCTGTATTTTTTGAAAAACCGGATCTGTTCCCGGATCTCCTGCTGCTCATCCTCAGTCAGTTCATTAGGATCCAGCTCATATCCGAAGGCGCCGAAGTAAGCCACATGGGCCCGGAAGCTCAGACTGGTCATACGCTTTACCTGATGGTTGGGTACGGCGGATACATGGGCTCCGATAGAGGAAACAGGGTAAGCCAGAGAGGTACCGTACTGGATCTTGATGCGCTCTGCCCCGTCGGTATCGTCGCTGGCCCAGCACTGAGGAGCATAATACATCATGCCCGCATCAAATCTGGCTCCGCCGCTGGCACAGGACTCAAATAAAATCTGAGGGAAGCCGGAGGTCAGACGATCATAGAGGTCGTAAACTCCCAGAATATACCGGTGGAAAAATTCTCCCTGTCTCTCCGGCTCCAGGACACTGCCGTAAGCTTCTGTGATATTGCGGTTCATATCCCACTTCACATAGGAGATCTCCGAGTGTTCCAGGACGTTTTTCATGGATTCGAAAATATAGTCCACTACCGCCTTGTTGCTGAAATCGAGAACATACTGATTTCTGCCGTGTGACATGTGGCGGTCCGGAGTGCGGATCACCCAGTCCGGGTGTTCTTCATACAGGCGGCTGACCTTATTGACCATCTCCGGCTCAAACCAGAGACCGAATTTCATCCCCATAGCCGCCACTTTCTTTGACAGTCCTTCCACTCCTTCAGGAAGTTTTCTCAGGTCGCTGTACCAGTCTCCGAGAGAACTGCCGGAATCATCACGTTTGCCGAACCAGCCGTCATCCAGGACGAACAGCTCTACTCCCAGTTCTTTGGCCTTCCCGGCGATGTCAAGGATCTTTTCCTCGTTAAAATTAAAGTAAGTGGCCTCCCAGTTGTTTAAAAGCACCGGACGTTCCTGATTTCTCCAGACTCCCCGTACCAGTCTGTTGTTAAACAGATTGTGAAAATTCTGGCTCATGCCGTTTAAACCGTTTTCGGAATAGACCATAACGGCCTCCGGCGTCTGAAACTGCTCTCCCGGTTTCAGTTTCCAGGTAAAACCAAAGGGATTGATCCCCATGGAGATTCTGGCGGTTTCATAACGGTTTACCTCCGCCTGCGCCAGGAAATTGCCGCTGTAGATCAGGGAGAATCCATAGGCTTCTCCTGAAAATTCTGTCGTGTGAGCACGTTTCAGAACCATAAACGGATTATGGTCCGCGCTGCTGGCCCCTCTGGCGCTGGAGATGGACTGGATCCCCTTGGTCAGAGGCCGGGAAGTAATATGACGTTCTCTGGACCATGCCCCGTCCAGCTGCAGCATCTGGAAATCGCTGTCGTAAAGATCCACGGACATGGACAGAGCCCTTGTGAGAGAAAGAGCCTGTTTTCCATGGTTATGGAAAGTTACGCTTCTGCACACCGCGTCATAGTCTTCGTAGATGGTGTAAGACAGGACCAGATCAGTCTCTAAAAGAGGATCCTCCAGAACCAGCTCCAGAGTGACTGCATCATCTCCTTCTTCCGTATAGGTGGCAGGAAGGCCGGAGAGAGGTTTCTTTCCCCGGAAAATGGTGTGAGACTTGTAGGAAAATCCGCAGATCCGGCTGCCGTTTTCCTGCAGGATCTCGAAGGCCGGCTCCCTGAAGTCCGTGGTACCGTAGGAAGGATATTCCTGACGGATGGTATCCAGAGAGAACAGAAAGTCATTTTCATATACATAAGCCGTATGGCTTTGGGTTCTCATCTGGATAAAATGCTGGAACGAATCTCTGTGAGTCAGCCGTTTTCCAAAATAGAGATGGCCTGGCTGTCCGTTTTCCAGAAGGCACAGGATGTAGCTGATCCTGCTGTTCTGCAGATGGAACTCTCTGGTTGATTCATTATAGATAATTTGAGCCATGTTATTTGCTCCTTTCAAAATGGTCTCGGGTTTCATGTCCTCCATGGATATCAGGCAGAACTTCCTTTGTGGAACGTTGCTTTGCAGTAAATATTTTGTTCGGATTCCATCCCCAGTGCGGCTTTAACGGCACGGGCGGCGATCTCGTCAACGGAAAGTTCGATGGAGGTAAGGTCAAATCCCAGGTTTCTGTAAGTAACCGTGTAGTCGCAGCCAACAATGGCAATATTTTCCGGAACGTGTCTTCCCAGATCCCGGGCAGCTCTCAGTGCACACACCGCCATCAGATCATTACCGGCAAATATGGCGGTTATGAGATGGTTTTCCATCAGCTTCACGGCTGACTGGTAAGACAGATTGCTCTCAAAATTACCCCTGGCGATCCAGATGGATTCCTCCGGAATGTCTGCTTCTTTCATGGCTTTCTCATATCCTTTCAGGCGGTCCTGGGAGGACATCCGGTGATCTCCTGCCAGATGGGCAATATACCTGTGGCCCTGTTTCAGCAGATAGCTGGTGGCCATATAGCCGGCCTGCAGATTTTCCGAGAAAACCTTTCTCACATTTTCCGCCTCCATGACACCGGTTCCAGGATCGATGATGACCATGGAAAAACCTTTCATAATGAGACGGTTCATATGACTGATCTGAAACGGAAATTCGAACCCTATAAAAATCCCGGCGCAGACTTCCCGATTGAAAAACATGTTCTCGATCTTTCCGTAATCAGCCTCTTCTGTCACGATGAACACTGAGATCAGATAACCATATTCTTTACTCTGGCTTACCAGTGCTGCAATCATACGTATGAAATAGGGAGATTCCGTGCCTCTCCATCGGTTTTTACCGTCGTTGTAATCGGAGATACATAAGAGGATCATCTGGTTGGCCTTACCGGCCAGTACCCTCGCAGAAGGATGAGGATGGTAATTATATTTTTCTATGACCTCCATGACCCGTCTGCGGGTCTCATCCGGAACATTAGAGTAATTGTTGATGACCCTTGATACGGTGCTTCTGGATACATTGGCAAGTTTTGCAATCTCTTCACTGCTGATTTTCATGAATTCTCCCTGTAAACGCGCGTTTATTTATGTTGATATTAGCACAAATCCAGAAAAATGTAAAGTCGTTTGTGCAAATTTTATATTTTTCCGAAAAAAACCTGCCGGATATATGATTTTTGCCCAGTATATTTTGCCGGTAATATCCGGCTGGCTGAGGGGAATCTGATACAGGGAAATAAAAGAAGCAGGGCCTGTATCTGAATCACAGGCTCCTGCTCTGATAAAAGAGATATGTCTACCACCCTTTCCGCCAGGTGGATGGGGAAAAGAGGATCAGCATGGGAAAAATCTCCAGCCGTCCTGCAAGCATGTCAAACATGAGAACATACTTGGAAAGGGCCGACAGCTGTGAAAAGTTGCATGTGGGCCCCACACCGGCCATACCGGGGCCGATGTTGTTGAAGGTGGCGGCCACGGCCGTAAACGTGGTGGTAAAATCAAAATTATCCAGGCTGACGATCAGCACGGATGTGGCAAAGATAAAAAAGTAGGCGATAAAGTAATTATTAACGGACCGCATGACGCCTGAATCCAGAGCCTTGTTCTCCAGCTTCAGGACTTTCACGCTGCGGGGATGGATCAGGGCAGACAGTTCGCTTTTTACGGATTTGAGCCAGATCAGGATCCGCGACACCTTCATGCCGCCGCCGGTGCTGCCTGCACAGGCGCCTACAAACATAAGGCCGATGAGTATGGTCTTGGAAAGCTGAGGCCACAGGTCAAAATCCACTGTGGAGAATCCGGTTGTAGTCATGATGGAGCCCACCTGAAACGCGGCATGATGGAAAGCCTCAAAGAGACTTCCGAATGCACCCCGGATATTCAGGGTGATCACTGCTACGGAGCCCAGGATAATAGCCAGATATACCCGGGCCTCCTCGCAGGAGAACGCATCCCGGAACCGTCTGGCCAGAAGCAGGTAATAGACGTTAAAATTAACTCCGAACAGGATCATGAACACGGTCACGACTCCCTGGAGATAGTAGCTGTCGTAAAAGGCGATACTGCTGTTCTTGATGCCGAAACCTCCGGTTCCTGCCGTGCCGAAACTGGTTGCCAGAGAATCGAAAAGAGGCATGCCTCCCAGGAGAAGAAGACCGACCTGAATCAGGGTCATGATCAGATAGATCATATACAGGATCTTGGCAGTGTCTTTTACCTTGGGCGCCAGTTTGCCCACGGAAGGTCCCGGGCTTTCGGCCCTCATAATGTGCATGGCATATCCGCCGCCGGCCAGAGGCAGGATAGCCAGGATAAAGACCAGAACCCCCATGCCTCCTACCCAGTGGGCAAAGCTCCGCCACATGAGCATGGAGGGAGAAAGTCCCTCGACATCGGTGAGGATGCTGGCTCCGGTCGTGGTAAATCCGGATATGGTCTCAAACAGGGCGTCTGTCAGAGAAGGGATCTCCCTGCTGACATAAAAGGGAAGAGCGCCGAAAAAACTGAGGACCACCCAGATTAAGGCCACTGCCACAAAGCCTTCTTTGGCATAGAAAACCGTGTTCTCAGGTCTTTTGTGAGTGGTAAGCCATCCGATCATGACACAGAGAACCATGACAAGAAGGAATGACCAGAGCTGTCCGTCTCCGTAGAGCAGCGACACCGCACAGGGAAGAAGCATGAGAAGGGCTTCGATATTCAGTACCCAGCCTAAAAAATAGAATATAATCTTAATGTTCATAATGGTTCCTTTTCTACTTTAAGATATCTTTCAGGTCTTTCAGGCCTGTGGTCGTGGTCACGATGATCACCGCATCGCCTGCTTCAATGGTGTCCTTTCCCCGGGGAGTGATGATTTTTCCGTTCCGGTTGATACAGGCTACCAGAAGATTGGGTTTTAAAGACAGTTTTTCCAGAGGGATTCCTGTGAGGGAGGCTTCCGTCCCCACCCGGAATTCCAGAGCCTCTGCCTTGTCTGCCACGATTTTATATAAAGTTTCCACATTGCTGCCTACGGAATTCTGCATGGCGCGGACATACTGCAGGATGGTGTCGGCCGTGATCAGCTTGGGATAGATGATGCTTCCCAGGTTCATGTCATTGATCACGCTTTCAAACGCCGTGCGGTTGACTTTGGTGATCAGTTTGGCTTTGGATTTGCTTCTGGCATAGAGAGAAAGCATGATGTTTTCCTCGTCAAAGCCGGTCAGTGCCGCAAACGCCTCGGTCTCGTGAAGACCTTCCTCCAGAAGAAGCTGCTGGTCGGAACCGTCGCCGTTGATCACGATGACGCCGGGAAGAAGTTCGCTTAATTTTCTGCACTGTTCCAGGTCCCGCTCCACGATCTTTATTTTGATAGGAGAATCTTTTAGCATCTGGGCCAGATAATATGCAATCCGCCCGCCGCCGATAAGGATAGCGCTTTTTACGCTGTTGTTTACAATTCCGGCGCCTTTGAAGAAACGCATGGACTCTGCCGGAGGAGCCACAAAGGAGACCTTGTCCCCGGATCTCAGCTGGAAATTACCGTTGGGGATCACCACCTCTGTTCCCCGCTCCACAGCGCAGATCAGGACACTGCATTTCAGTTTGGAAGGAACTTCCCACACCTTCAGCTCATGAAGCACAGAGTTTTCCGGGATCTGGAATTTCATGATCTCCACACGGCCCTTGGAAAAGGTATCGATCTTGATAGCTGACGGAAATTTTAACAATCTGGAAATCTCTCTGGCAGCAGCCAGTTCCGGATTGATAGCCAGAGAGAGATTCATCTCTTCGCGGATAAAATTGATTTCCGTGGCGTATTCCGGATTTCTGATCCTGGCAATGGTATGGCAGTTGCCTGCCTTTTTGGCGATGAGGCAGCACAGCATGTTCAGCTCGTCGGAATTGGTGGTGGCGATCAGAAGATCCGCCTCATGGATACCTGCTTCCTGCTGAACGGCATAGACGGCTCCGTTTCCCGCCACACCCAGAACGTCGATGCTGTTGATTGCGCTTTCCAGGGCAGCGGGATCCTGATCGATCAATATAATGTCGTGGCCTTCATTATTCAGCTGTTCAGCCAGGGTCACCCCTACTTTTCCGCAGCCTACAATGATTATCTTCATGTCTTTTGTTCTCCTTTTTGTACCTGTTCCCGGAATGGTCTCCGTATTTTTTTTCTTGTGATCTCCACAAGTCCCAGCTTTGTCATGTCAACCACAGTGGTTTTTATGGGATCCTTTCTGCACCGGTCCGTGAGGAGAGCCATAAGCTCTTCCTGATCCTGCACGGAATCCATGTCGATGAAGTCCACAATAATGATGCCGGACAGGTTGCGCAGCCGCAGCTGGAAAACGATCTCCTCGGCCGCCTCCAGGTTGATCTTCCGGATCGTGTCTCTGAGATTTTTTCTGCCTGTATATTTGCCGCTGTTGACGTCTATGACAGTCATGGCTTCCGTAGGTTCGATGACCAGGTATCCTCCCGATCTGAGCCAGACCTTTTTCTGAAGAGCCTCGGAGACGGCCTTCTCCAGGGAATACAGTTTCTCCAGAGGGAGAAGGGGGTCCTCGTAGAGCCGGACCTTCTCCCGGTCTTCGGGCTGGCAGACGTCAAGATATTCCCTGATCCGCCGGAAGATCTCCGGATCGTCTGTGACGATTTCCTCCATAAAGGCTTCATAAGTGTCCCGAAGGCTGGCAATGTAAGAGGGAGGCGACTCATACAGGCAGGAGTAACAGGTCCGGTAAGGGGCCTCTGACAGGAGACGGCGGTACTGCTCTTTTAACTGCCTCAGCTCTTTTATGATCTCTGATTCCGGTGCGGTTCTGGCGTTGGTACGGATGATGATCCCCAGGTCCGGATCCTTTTCCTCTTCCAGAATCTTTCTCAATCTGTTTTTCCACTCTCCGTCGGAGATCTTGGAAGAAAAGCCGATCTGGCATCTCCCGGCCGTTACCACACAGTATTTTCCCGTAAAGCTGAGGCAGGAAGTGACCACGGGATCCTTGGTCTTTATGGCATCTCTGCTGACCTGGACGATGATCTCATCTCCGGAACAGAGCCCCCGTTTCCTGCCGGAACCCGCAGAGGCAGAGGAAAAAAGATGGTTCCTGTTCTCCGTCAGGCTGTAATAAGCCATGTGGCCGCCTCCAAGATCGATGAAGGCGGAATCGATATTTTTTGATATGTTTTTGACTTTTCCGATATAGATATTGCCCAGAACGGATCCGGTCTCCTCCGCTTCCAGGTTCAGCTGAGTGACCCGGTTTCCGCTTACGGCGGCAGTCAGGATCCGGCTGTCCATTCTGGTTATAATGATCTTATTCAATGTCTTCACCGAACTCCTCCAGAGGGATCAGCTTTCCGCAGTCATCCCGTCCATAAACCTCTTCCCGCTGTATCTGAAAGGCAAAAGGAGGATACTCCCTCTGCTGCTGCCTGTAAAATTCCTCCATAACCAGTTCCGGCTTGATATTATCCGTGCTGCCTGTGGAGACCTTCATGAAGATCCCCTCCCCACGCCGTTCCAGACAGTAGATCAGAGGTTTCAGATCCATCTCCTTCTGCCCGCGTTTGGTCTGTTTTACGATGAGGATCTGTTCCTGGTCATAGAAAGCCTCAAGGGCTTTAAAAAATGCCTCCCGATCTTCCGGACCATAGCCGTCCCGGAAGTTCAGAGTATAGTCGGCAGCGCTGACAAGGGACATGGCATTTTTGCTGCCGTCGTCCAGCTTCCGGTAGCTTAAGATGCGGATCTCATCCACCATGACTTTGTTGAGCCGGTCCGTCATGACTCCGGAAGTGTCCGTGGACAGCACCTCGATATCCAGGTACTCTCCCATGCTGGTGATGCCGACTCCCAGAGGGGCGGCAAAGGACATGATCTGATGGGGGCTGAACCCTTCGCTGTAGCGGATATCCACTTCCGCCCGGCGCATGGCTTTCTGAAAATACCGCATTATATCAAGATGGCCGATAAATTTCATAGAGCCCTGTTTGCTGAATTTAATCCTGATCTTCATAGCAGACGCCTCCTTGGAATCTTCTGGCCCCGCATCCGGAACACTTCTGACGGCAGTTGGGACTCACCTGTCCTTTCAGGGCCAGAAGCCATTCTCTCTCCAAAAATTCTCTGGAAACCCCGGCATCGATGAAATCCCAGGGGAATTTTTCATCCAGGGCCCTCTCTCTCACCGTATAAAAATCAGGGTCGACGCCGCAGTCCTCAAATGCTTTTTCCCACAGGCGGTTGTCAAAATATTCGGACCAGGAGTCAAACAATGCCCCGTTTCTGTAGGCGGCCTCCACCACGGCGCTTACTCTCCGGTCGCCTCGGGCCAGCACTCCCTCCAGAACGGTCACATCCGCCTCATGCCAGTTGTATTTCAGGCTCTTGAAATTCTTCATCTCCCGAAATTTATTTTTTACGATATAGGCCCTTTCCAGAAATTCCTCTCTGGTACACATCCTGGCCCACTGGAAAGGGGTAAAGGGCTTGGGCACAAAGAAGGAAGAACTGGCCACGATCTGTACTTTTCCATGGCGCTGGTCTTTGGGGACCGTGTCATAGTAAAGTCTGGCGATCTTCTCCGAAAGAAGAGCAATCCCTTCCATATCCTCTCTCTGCTCCGTGGGAAGCCCCAGCATAAAATACAGCTTTACCCGGTTCCAGCCGCCGCGGAAGGCATCGGCCGCACCCTGGAGGATGACTTCCTCGGTCAGTCCCTTGTTGATCACGTCTCTCAGACGCTGGGAGCCGGCTTCCGGCGCAAAGGTGAGGCTGCTTTTTTTCACATCCTGGACCTTGCTCATAACGTCGAGAGAAAAGGCATCGATCCGCAGGGAGGGAAGAGAGATGTTGATCCCCTTGGCACTGCATTCCTTTATAAGAAACTCCACCAGTTCAGGCAGGTGGGTATAGTCGCTGGAGCTTAAGGAACTGAGAGAGATTTCCTCGTGTCCGGTAGTCCTCATAAGCCGTTCGGAGCAATCTTTCAGATAGTTCAGTCCATGCTCCCGAAGGGGCCGGTATACATTGCCTGCCTGACAGAACCGGCATCCGCGGATACAGCCTCTCTGGATTTCCAGGACCAGCCGGTCCTGGGTAACCTTGAGAAAGGGAACCAGAGGCTTTTCTATATAG
>CAJUJV010000053.1:10451-11558 GCA_910586845.1 uncultured Hungatella sp. | reverse complement strand
CTGATCCATATCCAGAACCAGTTCTTTGGTAACCTTGTCAGGGGCACAGGGAAGATTAGGTTTAAAACCTGCGATAGTACCGTCGACTTTATAGGTTACATCATAAAAGGCAGGGACATAGATCCCCGGGATCCCGGCAGCTTTTTCCAGGAAATCCCGGCGGCTTCCCCCCTGCGACCGGATGAGCTTATAGGCTTCCAGCAATTGGCCGTAAACAGTCTCTCCTTCACCGATATAGAACAGATCGAAAAATTCTGCCAGAGGTTCCGGATTATAGGCGCAGGGACCGCCGCCGATGACGATGGGATCCCCTTCTCCCCTGTCGCTGCTGTGAAGGGGGATCTGGCTTAAGTCCAGGATCTGCAGGACATTGGTATAGCACATCTCATACTGCAGGGTGATCCCCAGAAAGTCGAAATCCTTTATGGGATCCTGAGATTCCAGAGCAAACAGAGGGATCTGTTTCTCCCTCATAATTTTGTCTAAATCTGTCCACGGAGAGTAGACACGCTCGCAGTAGGTATCATCCCGACGGTTGAACATGTCATAGAGAATCTGAATCCCCAGATGGGACATGCCGATCTCATAGACGTCCGGGAAACACATGGCAAAACGGATGGCCACGCTTTTCGGGTCCTTCACGCACATGTTCACCTCGCCGCCGATGTAGCGGGCGGGCTGCTGGATACTTAGTAAAATTTCATCAGGTAAGGCTAGTTTTCTCATGGTTTTTCCTTGTATTTTTGTTGGTATTGCACAAATTTCTGGCTTTTTTTTGTGGCGTGGAAAATCAGTTGATTTTGAAGGATTCGCTGCAAATAAGGTCCCTGCCAGGTCGGTGGATCGGGCCTTTTTTGAACCGAAAATGGGGCAAAATTCAAAATCGGGGGCAATTTTATTTTCACGTACATTCTACCACACACGGATCTATTCTACCATAGTTTCTTACAAAACGGCAACCACTACTTGCGTGTCATAGAAAAATCGTAAGAATCCTATGTATATTTATACCTTTTCGTGCGGAGCTTGCCGAAGCACAGATCTTTGAGTGACAGCTGGAAACCTCCATTCCTTTCTTTCCTCTGCAGTTCTTCCTGATCTGGCTTG
>CAJUJV010000053.1:0-10441 GCA_910586845.1 uncultured Hungatella sp. | reverse complement strand
CGCAGGAGCACGTCCGCCTGAAGGACATGCATAACTTGTAAGGCAATTGTATCAACATAAATGTTCCTCCTTTTCGATATTGATAATCTCCCATAACAGTTTCTGCCCTGTTTTCTATCTATCAGCATACGCTATTTCCATCACAAACACAACCGGTTTTTTCACCTTTATTCCTATCTCCGGGGAAGTTCCTTTTGTCCACTCCCACAGACAGAACGAGGAGATCTATGCAGTTCTTTCCGGAAAAGGAGCAGTCGTTTTCCCCAGCAGCAGATAGCCGCACAAAAAAGGGCTTCAGAGATCTGAAGCCCTTCCTTTTCAAAAATAACCATAATCGTTAATTATTTACCCATAATTGTTTTTCCAGCGGTACGGCCAGATGTCATAGCCTCAAGCAAACCAGCAACCGTGCGTCCGCCGGTAACCTCGCCGGCGGCGTATAATCCGGTAATTGCGTTGCCGTCAGTGCCAATGACCTCAGCGCTTGTATTCACCTTTAAGCCGCCTTTTGTAATGTGAGCCGAAGGAGTTCTCGGACCGGTATAGAAAGGCGGTTCAAAAATACCGGGGTTGCCGTCAGGGTTAATAAAGTCGCCTCCAAAAGAAGCACGATTGAATTCTGGGTCAACACCTGTCTTGACGGCTTCGTTGAATTTCTCGATTGTTTCAACGAAAGTCGCAGGATCAACATCGATTAATTCGGCTAATTCTTCCAAAGTATCCGCTTTCACAACGAGACCTGCATCGATCAAATCCTGAATGTTTTGTCCGCCATAAGTGATACCGTCTTCGCCGACACCGGCATTGTTTTTATCACATACCATATAGAAAATTCCGTCTGTTTGAGCTAAAGCGGCATTTTCTCCTGCGGCTTCGTTAGCAGCAACTTCTACTTTCTTAAGTGCTTCCGCATCTCCGCCGGCCTGGTTTACCGCGTCAGCAACGGCATTCAGGATGGCATTGCTTGTGTTAGTCGCGCCGGTAATGGCATCAATATTCAATGACTGGTTTGCTATAATCGATTCTGGAATTTTCGCGATAGGAGCATCAGAAATACCTGGTGTTTCACCATGTTCTTTTATCTCGATTGATTTGATCGCGTCACTGTCAAAAGTAACTTCCAGAGTTACATCTCCATTGTTCCCTTTCGCTGTAGCTGTATAAGTACCTGCAGTGTAGGTTCACCAGCAGTTACATCCTCTTCGCTCTCTTTCGCTGTAGTAGTATCAGTACCGGCAGTGGCTGTTCCACCAGTACTTTCTTCTTTTGGACCACAAGCTGCCAGGCTGACGGACATCATAGCAGTTAAGCCGAATAATAAAATTTTTTTCTTACGCTTTTCATAAGACCCTCCTAATTATGGTTTTATCGTATCGAACTTCTCGTTTTTTATTACAGTTTTTATAAAACTAATTGCTTATTTTAATATCTATGCAGAGAAAAGATCTGACTGGAAGCCTTTACGGATCTCTTTACTGAATCGTCAAGAACTTTGCACTTTTTATTTTCTCAAGCCATCCTTTCCCAGTTGCGCCAAAGGATCCCATAGGATATAATAAAACCAACTTACAGAATTATTTACCAAGATAAAGACCGGAGGATTGTACCATGGAAAAAAAGCAGCATATTTTTTATACTTTGGGTGGTGTCGTCCTGGGGATACTGTTGACAACGGCATTATGGATGTGTGCCGGTCTTAGTGCCAATACCGCCTTTGCTGCCGGCAGTCCCACACAAGATCCGCTGGCAGACATCCTGGTCCACAGGGCCGCCAGTCTCACACAGGAGCAGAATGTAAGTATCACAACCGATACAGATGTCAGCCGCTCCCAGCCGGTACATTGTTCCTATACCTCTTTATCCACGGACGACAGTGATACCCATGACGCAGAAATATCTGATTTTAAAGTAGTGGGCTACTATCCCAGCTGGAAGCCTGCCATGGTTCACACCATAGATTTCGAAGTGGTAACCCATGTCTGCTATGCCTTTGCCATCCCTATGGCCGATGGCAGTCTGCGGGACTTAGATAATCCGAATACGGCCAGAGCCCTGATCCGCTCTGCCCATGCCAACAATGCAAAAATACTGCTGTCAGTGGGCGGCTGGAACTATAACGGTACTCTTTTGGAAGGCGTATTCATGGAAGCCACTTCCACAGATGAGGGAGTAAAACGTTTGGCCGACAATATTATAGCTATGTGTGAGAACTACGGCTTTGACGGTGTGGATATGGACTGGGAACATCCCCGGACGGATGGCACCAGCTCTAAGCAGTATGAAGCATTGATGCTTGAATTATCGGGCAGACTCCACAGTAAAGGTAAGCTTTTGACAGCCGCCGTCTTAAGCGGCGCCACGGCTGACGGCAGCATCTACTATGATGCTGCCGCCCACACGGATCAGGTTTTAAATGCCGTGGATTTCATCAATGTCATGGCTTATGATGGTGGAGATGGAGAAAGACATTCTTCCTATCCGTTCGCCGTAGACTGCGGAACCTACTGGAAAAAGACGCGGGGGCTTCCGGCCTCCAAAGTCGTCCTTGGTCTCCCCTTTTATGCCCGCCCAGGCTGGGCAGACTATGGAACCATATTGGAGAGCGTGCCTGACGCATGGAGCAGGGATCATGCACTTTATAACGGTATGGAGGTCTGCTATAACGGCGTGGATACCATTGCAAAGAAAACCAGCTATGCAAAAGAGAATCTGGGCGGTGTCATGATCTGGGAATTGACTAAGGATGCTGCAGAGAAGGATAAGAGTCTTTTGCAGGCTGTTAAGGCAGCTGCTCTCCATCAGGATTAAAGGCTTCTAATGGGATTGCCCTGAGTGAATTGGGCGAATTCATACGCCTGATTATCGATTCTGCGGAAGTGTGGGGATATCATATAAAAAGCCATGGCAAATACATAACAGTACCGCCGTGTTCAGCCTCCTAAACTTTCCGTACCCCTGAAACCTGATACATCTCATCATCGGAGATCACAATATCCACCTCAAAATACGGCTCGAAAATTTTCTGAAGCTGGATTTCACTCATGAGTCCGTTGGAGACTTTTCGGGCCGGGCCATGGTGACGGCTGTCAATCTTGCTTCTGCTCATCCCGTGGGCCACGGTCAGCCTGCCTCCTGCCCTGGTAAACAGAGCCAGCTTTTGGATCAGCCTGTCCGGTTCCGGAAAATGAGGATCACCTGGATCTGAGGGACCGGAAACTTTTGGGCGGCTCTCTTTGCCATCTCCGGTGAAATGTCGACCCCAATGACGGATTTTACTCCCCGGCTGAGATAGTCTCCAAACAAAACGCCTGTGCCGCAGGCGACATCCAGCACCGTAATTCCTGCCCGGATTCCTCCGTTATCTAATATTTTTTCAATCACCATGTCATGCCGGACCATTTCCGCATCCCATGTCGGGGCGCAGCGGTCGAAAAATTCAATTACATCTGCGGTCTCTATCATCCAAATCTCTCCCTATTGAAAAAAAGTATTTGTATCGATTTTCTGGTATCCCCCGAAACTGGAAGGGCACTGGAAAATCTGGTCTGCCAGTTCTTTTCCCAAAAACATCCGGGTGACCTCGTTGGTCTTTTCTCTCATATCGATATCTTCAAACAACTCCGGATAGACGGTCCCGGCGATAAACCACGTGTTGATGAGGGCTGTCTCATAGTTGGTGTAATATGCGTTATAGGCCATCTGAAGATAGGCCTCTCCTTCCTGCCATGCCTTGCAGGTGTCGAATATCCCGGGATCTTCCTGGTAAAGGGGGATGATGTTCTTAACTGCCGCGGCATCCATGATGAGGATATCCATATCCGCTCCCAGGGCCGCGAATTTCTCCTCCTCAATGGCCTGGATGCCGGGAGCGGCAAGATCCGTGACTGCGTTTTTTACATTGGCGATCTGAAAAGAAATATAATTCTGGGCAGTCATCAGATGGTTGGTGGTCCCCCAGTTGCCAAGACCGCAGATATATACGCCAGGCCGCTCTTCCTCACTGACTGCTGCTGTTCTGTCGGATATCTCCTTTGCCTCAGATTCAATAAACGAAACAAGCTCATCAGCTCTGTCGGCCCTGTCCAGAACCACTCCCAGCAAATCCATGGACTGCTTAAAGGAATCATCAAATACGCCGTTGGCCCCGGCTTTCAACGTGACCACAGGAATCCCCAGCTGTTCCTGCAGCGCATCCTCTTTCTCCACATCTTCGTATTGGGAAATGACAAGATCCGGATTGCAGGACAGGATCTTCTCGGCTTCCGCCGCCTGTGCGTTGGGACCGCCCACGCCGCAGGATTCCAGCCCTGAAAATTCCTCTCCATAGGCAATCATATAGGGTCTTGCCACGGAATCAAACATCCTGGGCCTCTCCGATAAGGTCATATTGTCGATGTCCTCCACCCCGCACAACAGTCCCGTATCTCCGATATAAGAATACATCCGGAGGGCACCGGCTCCGATACAGACGATGCGGGTATAACTGCCGGGAACGATCCGGACTTTCCTGCCGATCATATCCGTAACCGTGATCCCGGAGCTTTCTGTCTCTTTGATTTCCTCAGATGCCTGGCTTTCCAAAGAGGCCGTCGATGCTGTTTCTGCTTTGCTCTCCTTCATCGTCTCGGCCTGAGACAGACTCTCCTGTGCTTTTTCCTGCCCGCCGCATCCTCCGGCAGAACCGATCATGACAGCCGCAGCAAGAAAAAGAGCCGTGATTCTCTTAATCTTCATTGATTTTACCTCCCAAAATGATTTTCCTGTTCTCTGCTTCAATGATATGTACATCGATATCAAAGATATCTTTTATGATCTCTGCCGAAAAAATATCGCCTGTCCCGGAATATTTTATGGTTCCGTCCTTCAAAAAGAAAAAACGGTCTCCAAAATACAGAGCCTGGTTTAAGTCGTGGAGGGAACACAGGATACCGATATTTTTTTCCTTTGCAATCTTTCGGGCTTCCTCCATGATCAACTGCTGGTTGGCGATATCCAGATTGCCTGTAGGCTCATCAAAAATAAGAAGCCTCGGTTCCTGGGCCAGGGCGCGGGCGATGGCTGCCTTCTGCCGTTCACCGCCGGAAAGTTCTTCCACATTTCTGGACGCATATGTCTCAAGCTTCATGTCGGCAAGGATTTTTTCCGTGACACGGCAGTCCTCTTCGCCTGCCCTCAGACCAAAACAGGCGATCCGGCCCATGAGTACGGAGTTATAGACGCTTAAGGCTCCGAACTGGATATGCTGCGGCACATAGGCGACTTTTCCCGCCCTCTCTTTTCTGGACATTTTTTTCATATCTCTGCCGTCAAAAAGCAGGGTTCCCCCCTGGGGCCGGCTGATTCCCAGCAGATTCTGAAACAGGGTCGTTTTCCCCGAACCGTTTTTTCCAAGAAGGATTCCGATCTCCCCGTCCTCCAGGGACAGGCATACATTCTTCAAAACCGGACTTAAATGCCTGCCGTAGCGGAAAGAAAGATTTTCAACCGTCAGCATCTGGTTCCCTCCTTTTTTGAGAAAATGATCGTGATAAAAAACGGGGCGCCCAGCAGAGATGTGATGGCTCCCACCGGCAGAGCCGACCCGTTGCCCATACTTCTTGAACAGGTATCAGCCAGAAGCAAAAGAAGGCTGCCTCCCAGAAGAGATACGGGAATCGAATATCTGTGATCCTGCCCCACGATTTTTTTCGTTACATGGGGGCAGATAATACCGACAAATCCTATGATTCCCAAAAAAGAGACGCAGACCGCTGTTACCAGGGAAGCCGTCAGCAGAGAAACGAAACGGAGCCGGTCAACATCCACCCCCATGCTTCTGGCTGAGGCATCACCGCTTAAGAGGGCGTTATATTTCCATGACATGAGCCAGAAGTATGCCGTACTCATCCATACCACTGCCAGCATAATCAGATCTGTCTTGTAGGTCGCTCTGCCCAGATCACCGAAATTCCAGATGACTGCTGCGGAAATCCCCACGTCCGTGGCATAAAACTGCAGGATGGTCGTTGCCGCGGTCCAGACCGACCCCATGGCGATTCCGGACAGTATGACGACGCCGGGCGTGAAAAAACGTGTCCGGCACATACCCAGAATCATCAAAATGGATACAACGGAAAACAAAAAAGCCATGAGAGACGCGGCGTAAGGATTGATCCCCACAGCATAATTGGAAAGATTATGTCCTGTAGTCAGGAAGCCTCCGGCAAACGCTATGATGGAAAGATTAGCTCCGAAAACAGCGGCGTTGGACACCCCCAAGGTAGATGGGGAAGCCATAGGGTTATCCAGATTGGTCTGCATGATCAGACCGGATACAGACAGTCCGCCCCCTGCGATGACTGCTGCCAGAACTCTGGGCATGCGTATATGCCAGATGATCCGGATGCCGGCATCGGTCCCCTGTCCCAAAAGCACAGAAACACACTCCGTCAGGGACATACGGGAAGAGCCGGTAAACAGGCAGACCAACCCCAAAACAGCCACGGATACGGTCAGGGCCGTGATCATCAGGAGCTTCTGCTGCTCCTGACTGCGAAGCTGTTTTTTTTCAATGGAAATATCCTCCGCTCTTATGGTTTTCACCTGCGAACCTTCCCCCTTTTGACAAAATAAAAAGTATACGCCACCTCCTTCAGGAGATACGTATACTTTCTGGTATACTGAATCAGCAAAAATTTAAATACAAAATAAGAATGCTTCAACATTCTGTCATCTGCTTCCTGCAGACCGTCTCATTATACATAGGATTCTGTCTTCTGTCAATACCCTCCGCGGGTTTCTATCCGTCAGGCTTTCCTCTCCTGCTTCATGATTCAGCCGGTATCTGTCCGATCCACCTCAGTCCGCTGCCGTCGCAGTTCATCCGACATACCGGATGGGGTTCATTTCCTACATACACTTCAGCGACGATCTCGTCCCCGCTGATCTCATAGATCAGGGCCAGATAAGGCAGCCTCCCATCCTTCTCCGGATATCGATATTCAAAGATAGTCTCCTTATGGCTCCCGTCGGTATCCATGCGGTTCAGGCAGATTCCTACTGTGCCCTTCTCCGTCACGATCTGTTCCTGTCCGTCTTGTATCTGCTTATAAGTGACCTCTTCCACGATCTCCTGAGAGTAGTAGATCTTCCCTTTGTAAAGCTTCTCGTCTCCTATGGCAGTATCCGATCCGGCCAGCACGGTTAGCTTTCTGTCTTGAAATCGGTACATGGCCAGGTAATGCAGGAAACGGTCTTTGTCCTGAAAAGTGTAAAGCACACAGTCCTCATCGCAGTATTCTCCCATAAACATTTCGTCCGGATGCTTTACCTGCTCCTCGGAAAGTTCTGTATCTTCTGAAAATTCAATGGAGTCCACGCTCCAGTCCGTCACCCGTAACGGCGCCCGCCACCAGCGCATCCCGGCCTGGTAAAGCGTTGGAGGCTCATCCAGAGACAGCTCATATTCCACATCAAATGTGTCTTTGACCTGTGAGCCCTCAGAATCCCAGTATTTCTCCATGGCGTCAAAGTCATCGCTTCTCCTTTTCCGGGTTCCTGTGCCTCTTTCCCAGTCATCCATATGATAAGATGTGACGAAGGATCCGTATCCGTAAGTCTCGTCTGACATGGTCTGGTACCATGTCCCCTCTTTGTAGGTATAAGTATATGCTTCTGACCATTTCCATGCGCTTCCGCCATAGGCATGGATGGTAAAAGAAGTCCCTTCTGCTGTCAGAGGCTCATAGGGGTCACCGTAGACGCCCCCCTCGTCTCGTGTACGGATCAGATTTATGTCCTGAAAATCCAGGCAGTATCGGCCCGGCCCGTCGCTGGCAATGGCAAACAGGATGCGGGGCCATGTAAAATACGGCCCGTTTTCCGGGACAGGCAGAGTCGTATCCAATACCCCTACATAATCCGGGATCCCGTCTCCATTGAAATCCAGTTCCGCGCTGTCCCAGAGCGTCCAGTCTTCCGGCACAAAGTCCTCAGGTCCGCTGCCCCTATCTGGAAGCGCGGGAAGGAGAGCCGCTTCTTTCGGAGCCCGTGTCGGATCCTTCTGGTCCTCTTCCTGCGTCAGGCTTTCGGAAGACTCATGCTCTGTCGGATCATCTGACACCTGCTCAGGGTCATCTGTTTCGGACTCAGATACGGTCAGTTCTTCCTGGCTTTGCGGCGCTTTTGGTTTCCCGCTGTTACATCCCATCAGGGAGATCAGACAGATCCCGATTATGAATTTGATAAGTAAGTGAAGTCTCAATCTTGTTTCCTCCATGGAGCTTATGTCTGGCTCACGGCCCATAACCGGCCCCTGTTGACTTACTGACTTTGCTGTATCCTATTTTACCACAGTTCCGAGAAGGTGGGAATAACGAGTTTATTTTTTGGATTGTGGATCGAATCGGATCATTGATCAAAAACTTCCTGATCAATGATAACCGGCGTTTTTCTTTTGATGAGGAGAACAGCCGCTTCAATTCACAAACCTCAGGCCAGGGGGAGTTCCCTATTGTCATATAGGATCCGCTGAGCTATAATGAGATCAAATATATGAATCTATATTACAGGAGGAAACGCCATGATATTTGAACCGGATGACAGGCTGAAGCAGAAAATGTCCAAAAACGGAAGCGTGCTTCAGTATATGTACAGTGTGTCAGGAGCCGGAAAAGGGCTGTTTGCCATGGGAGTCATGCTGATGGGGATCGGTATTCTGCTGGGAGCCGTGCTGGTTAATACGATGGGAACTCAGGGAGCCATAAGACTTGGCGGCGCTATGGTAATCCCCGGTATCCTGATTGCCGTGCTGGGAATCTCCATGCAGAGGAAAAAGGAACAGGGCTGGGCGGAAGCTTACAGGAAAGCATGCGGTCTGTCAGAGCAGGAACTGCATCAGATTGACCTGGAATTTCGGCAGCCGGGAACGATTCTGCTTTCCATGGATCAGGAAAAGGATACCAACAGCCTGAAAAGGATGGGCTTTATCACCGCCAATTATGTAAAACTCCCTTCTATGGATCCTTTTGTATTTCGTCTGAAGGATCTGGCGGCCTGTCTGTACACAAAGAAATATCTTTGTCAGGACGGAGGCTATGACAGCGCCCTGGTGGCCTACATCGCTGACGGGGAGTTGGGATTTATCCAGCGAAACCCGCCGGAAAAGGCCAGCCTGGCTATTGTGAAGGCGATTGCAGAACATAATCCTGGGATCATTACGGACCACTTTTTTACTTATGAGGGGAAAGAGTATGATGCTGTCAGAAACCCGGAGGAGGTTATCCGGCTTCACAGACAGTTGTACGGGAAAGATGGATCTGAAGCCGGGGGCGGGACAAAGGCCTGTCCGACACCTGTGTCGGAGAGAGCCGGATATCAGACTGCCCAAAGGAGAGAGCCGAAGAAAACCGGGTGGGAACCCTATGGCTGGAAACGGGGCGTGGCCCTGGTGATTCTGTTTTTTATCTTGATGGGAATCATGTACGGACCTAAAATTTACAGGCGCTATCAGATGGATCACGGGGGGATCGTCACAGAGGAAGGGGCTGCCGGGAAGTAGACGGTCCTGAGCAGGAGGGACTGCCTGATTCCCGGCAGTCCCTTATCCCTGACAGTCAACTCTGCATTATGTCATTTTTCATAGGTCAGCCCAAAGTCCAGTTCATAATAGTTCCCTGCCGTGTCCCGATAGGCGTATGCTTTTCCGTTTTCATCCTTCAGACTTTCCGGCATATAACGGTCTTTCTCGTAGCCCGGCACATCGTTGGGGCTGACACATACCCCTTTCTCATCTACCGCAAGCACTTCATCGCCTCTCGGCAGAGTTAGGGGGAGCTTTCCGACAGGGGCAAACCTGCCGAATATCACATCCAGAACAGCGTACTGTTCCGTATCGAACCCTGCGGTCAGGGCATCCAGATACGGTTCTGCGCCGCCCACTTCCCATGCCAGGGTAATATTCAGATTTCCGATTACTTTTCCGCCGTTTTCATGAACGGCCTTTGCAATCTCTCTGATGCGGCCGGCCCCGCTTAAGGTGGTTTCCAGATGAGTTGTCCCGGCGGGACGGCCTTCCCCGTCCACATCGGAAACCTCTTTTCCGTCACATAAATCCAGCTCCAGATACCCCCTGGTCGCATTAAAATACTCTCCGGAAGAGGGATGAAGCATCAATATGGCATAATCGGCTTCCTCACAGCTTTCTGTCAGCAGAAGCGACTTGTCTTTCAGCGATTGTCTCAACTTTCCGGTTGCCTTTTCCGCCCTTTGGGCGTCCTTATAAAAACATTCGGCATAAATCTTTTTCTGCTTCAGATTTTCTTCACATAGGGGCAGGGTTCCGTCGTTTTTAAGCAGAACCACGCTTTTTCTGTGGGTTTCCATGGCATGATCCCAGTCTTTTTTGTTCGAGGCTGTCTCAACCGCCTTTTTCGGATCACGATAGGGGTTCTCAAACATGCCG
>CAJUJV010000052.1:283-27895 GCA_910586845.1 uncultured Hungatella sp. | reverse complement strand
CTGTGTTCCGTCAGCTCTACGAACCGCAGAGGAAAAGGCAGTTCCGGCGCGATGATGCGCAGGGAATTGACCACTCTGGGCAACCCTCTCGGGCCAATCAAAAGCAGCGGCTCCGTGCGCTCTGCATTGCCCATAGTGAGCAGCATCCCCGGAAGACCGCTGATGTGATCCGCATGAAAGTGGGTGAAACAGATCACGTCAATCGGTTTCGGGCTCCAGCCCTTTTCCTTTATGGCAATCTGGGTGCCCTCCCCACAGTCAATCAATATACTCTGTCCGTTATACCTCGCCATCAGCGAAGTAAGCCATCTGTGCGGCAGGGGCATCATCCCTCCCGTACCCAGCAAGCAGATATCTAACATATCCCCCTCCATGCCGGCAGCCGGACCATATCCCGCTCCCGCTTTCCATCAGTGGAGGCAGCCTACAAAAGTTCCTTCCTCTCCCGCCGGTCCACGGGCACGGAAAATCCGGCGATCATCTTCTCGTAACATGCTTCACACAAATCGAAGCTGTCACTCTCCCCGTCCTTTTCTCCGAAGAAACCGAAGTCGTGATCCACATGGATGCACTCTTCTTTCAAAATGCCATTTTCTACCAGCAGATTTTTGCCGCAGGCATTGCAGACTACCTTTTTCAATTTTCTGTCTCTTTTTCGTTTGTCTCTAATCTTTTTCCCTACTCCACCGCCTCAAACCGATACAGCACCGACTCATAGTCCTCCGATGTCACCGGCAGAGCCAGTCCTGCCTTCATGAGCACGGCCCCTGAGAATTCATCTTTGCTCTCCCTTTCGCGATAGATGAGTCCTGGTTTCAGCCCCCTGAACCGAAGCAGGTTCACCGGCGGGTTCACTTCACTCCGAAGCACCACTCCGGCCACCAGCACATCTCTTTTATCCTTTGACACAAACTCCCAGAACACGGAATTGCTTCGATCTCCGGGCGCGGACAGTCGATAGTAGTCCCCCTGCTGTACCAGTTCCTCCGCGTCCTTAAACTGAGCGATCTGTACCTTGGCGGCATCCTTTTCCTCCTGATCCATGTGCTCCAGATCCAGCTCATAGCCGAAGGTGCCAGACCCGGCTACGATGCCCCTGGTGCGCAGAGATGTGGTCCGCCCGGTCTGGTGGTTGGGACACACGCTGACATGGGCCCCGAAGGTGCTGATGGGATAAAAGAAGGAAGTACCGTAATGGATCTCCAGCCGGTCCGCCGCATCCGTGTTGTCGCTGCACCAGATCTGCGGAGAATAGTAGAGCATCCCTGCGTCATAGCGGCCCCCACCGCCTGCGCAGGTCTCAAAAAGCAGATTCGGATACCGGCCAATCAGCCGTTCCATCATATCATACACTCCCAGCATATGGCGGTGGAAAACCTCCCCCTGTTTTCCTGCCTCCACTCCCTGGGAATACACGTTTCCCAGAGCCCGGTTCACGTCCCATTTGATATAGTCTGCCTGACAGCTGTCGATCACCCTGAAGATCTGCTCCATGATATAATCCCGGACTTCCTTTTTCGTCACATCGAGATTCAGCTGAGACCGGCTTCTCACCGGCAGCCGCCCCGGAACTCTCAGACACCAGTCGGGATGTCTGCGGTAAAGGTCGCTGTCCTCGGACACCATCTCCGGTTCCAGCCAGATACCGAATTTCAGTCCCAGCTTCCGGATCTTTTTCACAAGCTTTGGCAGGCCGCCGTGGATCTTCTCCTCATTGACATACCAGTCTCCCAGACCGGTGTAATCACTGTCCCTCTTGCCGAACCAGCCGTCATCCAGCACGAACATCTCCAGCCCTACGTCTTTGGCAGCCCTGGCGATACCGTAAAGCTTCTGCTCATCGAACTCAAAATAGGTGGCCTCCCAGTTGTTGACCAGAATGGGCCTGGGCTTTTTCACATAACTGCTGCGGATGAGATGTTCCCGGAACCCGTCATGGAAATGATGGGAAAGGGTCTCCAAGCCTTTGCCGGAATAGGACATGGCCGCCTCGGGAGCCGTAAAGGATTCCCCCGGCTTTAAGGTCCAGGCGAACTGATAAGGATGAATCCCCATGACCACCCTGGTCTGATCTACCTGATCCAGCTCTGCCTGACAGATAAAATTACCGCTATACACAAACGCAATTCCAAAACACTCCCCATAATCTTCTGTGGCAGTATGGTCGCAGAAGATCACTGCCGGATTGTGATGGTGGCTGGAGATCCCCCGCTTGCTCTCCACCGACTGGATCCCGTGGTGAAGAGGCTGACGCTCCGTAAGACGTTCCATGGAATGTCTCCCGTAAAAATGGACCATATCCATAGGGCGTTTGGGGAAATCCAGTTCCGCCGACATGACTCTTCTTAAAGTGACATTTCGCTCTCCCCGGTTTGTCACTTCCACGGTTCTGGTAATGATATCGCAGTCCCACAGGACACCATAAAGCAATTTCACACAGAGGCCGCTGAGCTCATCTTTCAGGATGATCTCCAGGGTCTCTGCCTCATCCTCCCCTGCAAACATGGCAGGCAGCCCTGCCATAGCATATTTTCCTTTTCTGATTTCATGAGAATCATATTTAAGCTGCAGAACATGGCTTCCGTCTTCATGTTCTGCCTCAATTCCCTGGATCCGGTAATCTCCGTTGCCCTCTGCCGTATACTCCTGAGGCAGCACGTCGAGAGAGAACTTCCGGTCCTTGTCCGCTTCATAGGGATTGCCGGAAAAACCCCGGTCCAGGTTTACGATGCTGTGTATCACCTGGGCATCTCCAAGATCATCGCCGTAATACAGATGGAGCAGAGTCCCATATCTGCCCACCTGCATCTGATACATACTGGTTTTGGTATGCAGTGTAAATACATTGGTCTCTTCATGAAAAGAAATATACTTCATATGTTGCCTCTTATCCTCCACTGATTATCGTAATTATGCCCGGGGCCATAGGAAGTAAAGGGATATTCCAAAGGGCACCGGGCATTTTTTAGAAGATGTACTGATCTGTTTCGTTCCCGATACCCCTTGGCTCCTTTTCCTCTACGGAAAAGTACGGGCGGAACAATCTCCATAAAAACCAGGAATTACCATAAGCTGTCAATGAGAATCCGCACATCAGCCAGGTCAAAAGGTAAAGCGGAAACAGCTGAGCGTCTACCAGAGTAAAATACATGGGCATACAGGTGAGTATTGCCATACACAGGACGTAACCCGGCTTTCTTGCTGCAAAACACAGCGCATAGATCACCAGCCGTCCTGTTTTATTATCAAATGATGCGATGGTCGGAAACACATACATCACGATTACAAGAAGGAGCAGGGCAATCCCCCATACCACGTAAGTAAACACTGCCGACATCATGCCGGGCATGGACATTACCGCTTTTTTTTCAAACCAGACACATACTCCAGCTGCCGCCAGGCCCAGCCATATGACCGTGGCCTGGAAGAAATTCCCCCGAAAACTTCGCCAGTAACATTTCCAGATACTGATATCCCTGTCTTTATGGAGCTTTAATGTGCAGTAATACAGTGCTGTCGTGGACGCTCCTATGGTGACGACAGGAATGCTGGTCAGAATCCATAACAGATTCAAACCGATAAAGCCTCCCGCTGAAAGGAAAAAATTGTGAAGAAAACTGTCCTCGCTGAACAGGTTCATGCCCTCTCCTTCTTTCTGTCTGACTTTTCTTGCCTCTTCGCAGTGCTAAGCCCGATTCCGCTTTTGTGCAAGCACAACGCGTCTTCCTGCTTGTCTTTTCCCGCACTGCTCATTGCTTACGTGAATTTTATAACTTTCCTCCGGAAGTGGCGATACCTTCGATGAACTGTTTCTGGAAGATCAGATACAGCACGATCATGGGAATACATGCCAGGAGGGAAGCTGCCATCAGCTGCGGATAGTTGCTGCTGTACTGGCCCTGCATCTTGGCCAGAGCTGCGGACAGAGGCATCACGTCCCTGTTACAGATGAGAGGCCACATCAGGTCTTTGTAGGCAAATACTGCCGTGAAGATACCAAGGGCAACCATAGAAGACCTGGTCAGCGGGGACATGATGAACAGGAAGGTCTGACCGATGTTGCAGCCGTCCAGACGGGCCGCTTCTTCCAGATCCCTCGGAAGTCCCATGTATGCCTGGCGAAGCAGGAACGTACCAAACGCAGTTACCAGTCCCGGGAATACCAGGGCGAAAATCGTGTTCAGCATTCCCATCTTGCTGACCATCAGGTACTGGGGAATGATAAAGATCTGGCCCGGCACCATCATCTGGAACAGGATGAGGGAGAACATGAAATTCTTTCCTCTAAACTCCAGACGGCCGAAGGCATAACCTGCCAGGGTGGCTGTGAGCACTGCCGCGATTACACGTCCCGCGATCAGAAGCAGAGTGTTTAAATACAGATGGAAGAAATCCATGTTGTTGATAACCGTGGTAAAGCTCTCGGTTCTCCACACGCTTGGGAAGATGACGAAAGGACTTACGCTGGTTGCCTCACTCATACTCTTAAAGGCTGTCAGAATCATCCATAAAAATGGCACTAACATGGTGATGGATACCAAAATCAGGATAACGTGGATCAATGCCTGTATCATTTTTGCTCTTCGTTCCATAGCGTTTCTCCTCTCCTAATTATAGTATACCCACTTCTTCTGGGCAATCATCTGGAATATGGTGATGACCATGATAATGGCGATCAGCAGCACTACGATGGTGGAACCGTAACCCTTGTTGTTCTCCACGAAGGAGTTCTGATAGAACAGATACACGATGGACTGGGTCTTGTAGAGAGCCGGGTTGTTCTTGTCCATTACCATGAAGATCAGGTCAAATACCTGCATACCGCCGATAACTCTGGTGATGGTCACGAAGAAGATAGTACGGTACGCGGAGACGCCCATCATCTTGCGGTTCAGCAGAACTGCCAGAACCAGGGCGATGGCGATGGAGAAGGGCACTTCCACTATGGCATACTTAAAAGTATTGATAACAGACTGCCATACCTCGGCATCGCCCATAAGCTTCACGTAGTTGTCAAGGCCGATAAAGATATTGCCTTTTCCGAAATCGCCGGTCTTAAAAAAGCTCTGGTAAATGGTCTGGAAGATCGGAATAATATTCAGTACGATCAAACCGATCATGGTCGGGAGAATGAACAGCCATCCCCACATGAATTCGTTGCGTTCCCTTGGGGTTCCTTTATTAATCATAACTCCACCTCTCTTCTATTATTCGGAATTATTTTTCCTCTGCAATCTTCTCATTCATAATAGCGGTGATGTTGGCGCAGGCAGTTGCCATATCCTCTTCGCCGTTCCACGGTTTCTTAAGCTCTTCTACCATGGGGTTCCACCATGCCAGTGTGCTTCTGGTAGAGGGACGGAATACGACATCATCCATTGCTTCCAGATAAGGAGTCAGATCGAATTTGTCGGTGTTGTTTACCCACTGATCGGATACGCCTTCGTAAGCTGCCATGGTCACGCCCAGTTCGGCCTGTTTCTGCTGCATATCCTTGGTAGTGAACCACTCGATCAGCTTGTAAGCGCCTTCCGGATTCTTGGTGTTCTTGGAAGCAGCCCAGCCAAGTCCGTTGTACAGAGAAACGCTTCTTCCTGTGGCGGCATCCTTGGGCAGTCTTGCCACAGCCGCATGCTCTGCGATGTACTCGTTGTCCTTAAATCCTGCTACCATCCAGGACCCCTGAGTGATCATGGCTACCTTGCCGGAACCGAACAGAACGTCGGTGCCTGTCTCGGACATGGTAGATGCAGGAGGCATCACGGTATGTACCATCTTGTCTACAAATTCCATGGCCTCGATGGTCTTGGGATCATCAAATCCGGACATGCCCTGATCGTTGAGAACGCATCCGCCCATGGTATAAACGATATTCATCCAGGTATCCTGCTCGTTGGACGGATTTGCCGCGAAGCCGTATACGCTTCCGTCATCCTTTGTCAGCTTCTGAGCGATCTCATAGAACTCATCCCAGGTCCAGCTTCCATCCGGGTAAGGAATTCCTGCGTCGTCAAACAGAGTCTTGTTGTACCATACTGCGATGGTATCCATATCCTTGGGCAGGGCGTAGGTCTTGCCTTCCCACTGATACATTTGCTTCAGATCCTCCGGAAACTTATCCATCTCCAGAACTTCGCTCTTTGCCACCTGATCCGTAATATCCAGAAGGATATCATTGGACATGTACTTCACTGCCTCATTGGAATGCATCCAGAACACGTCAGGCATATCGCCGCCGCTGGCGCCTGCCTCAAGAAGTGTCCAGTAGCTGTTCCACTCGATTACCTGCACCTGTGCCTGGATTCCGGTAGCCTCGGTAAACGCGTTGCAGATCTCCTGAAGACCCTTCTGCTGTCCGTTGTCCCAGATTGCAACTGTCAGAGCCGCCTTCGGATCCCCGCCGCCCTTTCCGCCGCCAGATCCTCCACAGCCTGCCAGACCAGTCACCGTCATCGCAGCTGCCAGACTCAGAGCCAAAACTTTGTTACGTCTTTTCATCTTGCATTACCTCCCGTTTTCGTCATTATGACTTATTTTTTTTAGCTAAAATGCCCTATTTGACGCAAACCAAATGAGGTTCATGTCAAATTGTTACTTAGATTATAAGAAATATATGGTCATTTTGTACATGGCAAGGTAATTTCATTTTTTACATAATCTATATGGAAAAATAGATTTAGTTATGGTAAAATGTTAACAAATAACACAATCCCGTACTTTGTATAAAACCCAAAGGAGATGACACCGTGAGAAATATCAAGTACACTGATTCTGCACAATTTCAATGTCTGGAACATCTGCGCGAAGCTTTCATGGATCTGTATCTGGTTCACTGCGGCATCGAACACTGTCAGCCTTCCCAATCCATCGGTCCGTCCTTCCGGGACGAATACATCATCCACTTTGTACTGGAAGGCAAAGGAAGCTATACCGTGGGCGGCATCACCTATTTTCTGTCCAGCGGACAGATGTTTCTGATCACCCCCGGCGAAGAAGTCCGTTACGGCGCAGACGCCGACGAGCCCTGGACCTATGCCTGGATCGGCTTCAACGGGATCCGTGCTGCCTCTACTCTCAGAAACTGCGGTTTTTCCAAACAGTCCTATGTGCTTCCCTTCAAGAAGCAGGATGCTCTGGTGGAACACATTTCAAATATATTAACATCCTCACAGCTTTCCCTGTCCAACGATCTCAAAAGAAACGCCTATCTGCTGCTCTTTTCCTTCCTCGTGGACAACTACAACTGTATCTTCGGACAAACCCACAAAAACGGCGATATCCGGTATGATTACGGAAGCAGCGTCTACGTGGAGCAGGCCATCGACTATATCAAATGGAACCACAGCCGCGGCATCAATGTGACCGACATCGCAGATTACATCGGCATCAGCCGCACCTATCTCAACCATGTATTTCAGAAAGAGCTGGGTATCTCCTCCCAGAAATTTCTCATGGATTTCCGCCTTCACAAGGCTGCCAGCCTTCTGATATCATCTGATCTTCCCGTAACAGAAGTATCCGCAGAGGTAGAATATGACGATTCCCTCGCCTTTTCCAAGGCTTTTAAGAAAAAATTCGGCTTAAGCCCCAAAAATTACCGCACACACAAAGAGACTATGGAGCGCTTTTCTGCCAAGCAGCCCTCCACCAACGAGCTCCTTGACGTGGCAAACCCTTGAGAACAGGTGATTTATTATGGAACAATCTCTTGTACTGCAGCTGCCTAACCGCCAGATCCAGGATTTCTATCTGTGCTTCTGCGGCTATGCCAAATGTGAACCCCTCCACACACCCGGCCACCATGTCCGCCCCAACTATGTGATCCACTATATTCTGGAAGGCGAAGGGGACTATCAGGTGGACGATGAGACCTTTCACCTGACAGCAGGTCAGGGGTTTATCATTGAGCCCAATGTGCTCACCTTCTACCGGGCCAGCGAACACAAGCCCTGGTCCTATGTGTGGGTAGGCTTCTCCGGACCCAGAGCCCCGGAATATTTGTCTTATCTCGGCTTTAACCACAATCATCTGATCTTCAAAAGCTCCGAGTCGGACCGGATCAAGGATCTGGTTTTTCAGATGCTCCGTTCAGGCCAGAACAGCCCGAAGAATGAATTTTACCTCCATGGACTGTTTTTCGAGTTTTTCTCCTGTCTCATCGACGAGAATGCTCCCAGACAGCAGGACGATCTGGACCGGGACCGGGAAACCACCAACCGCTATCTGCGAGAGGCCATCGCCTATATCCAGCAGCATTTTCATGAAGGGCTGAGAGTATCGGATCTGGCAGACCATGTGGCTGTAAGCCGGGGATATCTCTATCAGATCTTCAACGAGACCCTGGGCATATCCCCCAAACAGTACCTGACCAACTTCTGCATGACCAGGGCCATGGAACTTTTGACTCTGAACAACGAATCCGTGGAAGAGGTTGCACGAAAATGCGGCTATCCAAACCCTGTGGCCTTCTCTGCCCTCTTCCGCAAGCGCATGGGAATGTCGCCTACGCAGTACCGGAACGAGCTGTCGGCCTCCTATCGGGAACGGCTGAAGCGGGAACTGCAGAGCCTCCGGTGATTTCCCGCTCTTCCAAAAGCAGGATGCCTGTAAAACAAAAAAACCCTGAGACCGAAAGATATCTGTCTGGTATCTTTCCTGCCCCAGGGCATCTTATTTCTGTTATTCCTCTGCTTTCAGTACATAAAGCCGTGACCAGAAATCGGAGCAGACTTCTTCCGGCATAGGCTGACCCGATGAGGAATCCGTGGTGACCAGTCCTGTGTTCATCAGTTCGTCTCCGTAGAACCAGCTTCCTTTCTCCTTCACATGATATTTCAGATCCTCATCAAGACCTTTCAGCTTCAATCTGCGGAATTCGCAGTTTACATCATTGAGGATCTTATAGTATCCCACGATGGCAGTTCTCCTGTCCTCTGACACCACCATCCAGGCGGCGATATTGTGCTCAAAAGGACTCTGGAGACGGTAGAAGGTTCCGAACTGGATCACTTCCCGGTATTGTTTCATAAATTTGATCTGTTTCCTTACCTTCTCCCGCTCCTCCTGTGACAGTCTCTGCAGATCCAGCTCATAGCCGAAGGCTCCGAACATGGCCACATTGCCCCGGGTCTCGATGGAGGTGACGCGGCCCAGCTGATGATTGGGCACCGCGGATACATGAGCTCCCATGCTGACCACCGGATAACCGAAGGAGGTACCGTACTGGATCCGGATTCTCTCCACTGCGTCGGAGTCGTCGCTGGTCCAGCACTGAGGCGCATAGTAGAGCATGCCTGCATCGAATCTGGCCCCGCCGCTGGCACAGGATTCGAAAAGAATCTCCGGAAAGCTTCCGATCAGCCGCTCATACAGGCTGTAAACGCCCAGAATATACCGGTGGAAGATCTCTCCCTGCCTGTCAGCCGGAAATGCGGCGGAATAGCACTCGGTAATAGACCGGTTCATATCCCACTTGATATAGGAAACTTTAGACTCTGACAGGATTCCTGCGATCATGCCATAAATATGGTCCACCACCTCTTTTCTGGAAAAATCCAGAACCAGTTGATTTCTCCCATGGGAGGGAGTACGGCCCGGAGTCTGAAGAGCCCAGTCCGGATGCTGCCGATACAGCTCGCTGTCGGGATTGACCATCTCCAGTTCCACCCACAGGCCGAACTTAAGCCCCAGGGCTTCGATCTTCTCGGACAGCCCCCTGATGCCTCCGGGAAGTCTGTCCCTGTTGGCATACCAGTCTCCCAGACCGCTGGAGTCGCTGCTCCGCTCTCCGAACCAGCCGTCGTCCAGCACAAACAGTTCCACTCCGTCCTCTTTGGCTGCCCTGGCCATATTGACCAGCTTTTCTTCGTCAAAATCAAAATAGGTGGCTTCCCAGTTGTTAAGAAGCACCGGGCGCACCCGGTCTCTCCACATGCCCCTGGCCAGACGGGTCCGGTACAGCCGGTGGAAGGTCTGGCTCATGCCGTTGAGTCCATGATCCGAATAGACCATGACTGCTTCCGGAGTCTGGAAGGACTCTCCCTGTTCCAGCTTCCAGGAAAATGCAAAGGGATTGATACCCATCATCACCCTGGTCACCTGGTAGGTATCCACTTCTGCCTGAGCCAGGAAATTGCCGCTGTAGATCAGGGAAAATCCCATGGCCTCCCCCTGGAATTCGTCGGCAGTGGGACGTTTCAGCACAAGGAAGGGATTGTGATTGTGGCTGGAGTGACCTCTGGCACTGCTGACTGCCTGAATCCCCTGCTCCAGCCGTCTCGTCTTCACCTGGCGTTCTCTGGACCAGGCGCCGGAAAACTGGATCCAGTCATAATCACAGTCCGGCAGATCGATGCTCAGACTCATGGCTCTGGTGATCTGAACCGAAGCGCTGCACTGATTTTCAAATCTGGCGCTTCTCGCCACTGCCCCTTCCTCTGCAAAGATGGTGTACAGCAGGATCAGCTTCATATCCAGAAGGGAGTCATACAGGGTCACTTCCAGTGTGTCGGCTTCCCTGTCCTCCTCCGTATAAGTGGCCGGCAGTCCGTCGAGACCCGGCTTTCCCGGGAAGATCCGATGAGACTCATATTTGAAATCTGTCAGTCTGCTCCCGTTTTCCTGAAGGACCTCCAGGGCCGGAAGCCGAAAATCCGTGGTTCCGTAAGCCGGATATTCCTGACGGGTATGTTCCAGAGAGAAGCCGTAGTCCTGCAGGATGGAAGTCATGGGGCGATTGGCGGCCTCGAAGAGATAGCCGAAATCCTCTCTGTCGTGAATCCTTTTTCCGAAATAAAGCTGTCCCAGCTGGTCATTGGGAAGAATTTTTATAATGTAACTGATCTTGTTGTTAAACAGATGAAATTCTCTTGACGGCTGATGAAAAACAATACTCATATCAGAATCCTCCAAACAAAATTTTTGGTTAATTATAATCGAAATTTCCCAAAAGGGAAAGAGGTATTATGTCAGACAAAGTATCGAAAATGTCAGATTTCCGGTGTTGATTTTCCCCTGCCACTTTGTTATACTGATCAGGGAAATATTTCGCGGCGGAGGTGATCAGTGATGGATATTGCTGCAATGTCCCTTTCTCTGTCAGCCTGTTCCACTAACACTAACATCAGTGTCGCCATGATGTCCAAGATTCTTGACACTGTGGAGGTCACAGGTGAAGCGCTGACGGAAATGATGGAAGCCATTCCCACACCGGGTCTGGGGGAGCATATTGATGTTCTCGCTTAAAGTCCGGTGATCTGCCGTTTTCGGCAGACAAAAAGAACAGATCGCGACTGTACGGTCTGTTCTTTTTCGTTTCTTAACAGATTGAATACGGGAAGAAAGTAATCACCGGCGTTTTCAGGATCCCCATAGGTCTGATACAGTACTCATAAGACCAGCCGCATCCCGTGGTCCGCCAGTAATCGGGGGCAGACCGGTTGTCTTCCATATCACTGTTGTGCAGAGCCCCAAAAGTATTGACCCTGTTTCCATAAGCTGTGACATCCAGTTTGTGTCTGCCCGCTGGCAGGGGCTCTGTCATCAGACGGTAGGGAGAAAAGGCGATGAGCCCCTGCTTCTTTCCATCCAGATCGGCACGGATCACAGGCACGGTAAAATTGCTGATCTGGATCCCGGCCTGTTCTCCTTCTCTCTCAGCCGTCAGTTTCAGATGGTAGGTAACATTTCCGCCGTAGAAAGGAAGCCCCTGATCCGTCCAGTCCCCAAAATCCAGTTCCCGTACCGGTTCTGTCACCACGGCTCTTCTTCCCTGTACCCGGACTCCGAAATCCCCCAGCAGATATAAGGCCTCCAGATTGGTCTTCTCATGAAACTCTCTGACAATCTTCAGTTCGTTGCGTCCCTTTTTCAGTTCTCCCAGACCTGTGGTTTTAATCCTCCTGTCCGCATACCATCCGGTTTCTTTTATCTCCACTGGCTCTCCGTTCCAGGAAAGGCCGGTCTGTTCCGGCTGCTCCAGTCCCAGTTCTACATGGCTGACATGGATCTCGGACCAGATCTCATATCTCAGTTCCACCTGGTGAATCCCATAAGCCTGGTCTTCGTTTTTTCTTGTCCACGGCTGAGGCCAGGCTTCTGTGCGGAGAGGATATCCTGCCAGGGTTCGCAGCCGGTTATCAATCCTCAATATCTCTTCCCTGCTCTGCCGCTGCTGCCCGTCAAAAGAATATTCGGCCATATCCAGGACCAGCACATTGGGTTCTGACAGAGTGACGGGACAGCTGCCCTGGACAGGAAATTCACGGAAGGTTTTCCCCATTTTCGCAGAACTCTCTGTCACGGCCATGGCAGTGCTGCCTTCCTCCGGAGTCATCACCATAAGAACACTGTCATGATCAAAAAATCTCACGGCCCCTGTGGTATATCCCCGGCTCCGTTTTACTGCAAGAGATCTGGCCGTGCCGTTCAGAGGATCCAGAAGCTCCCATCTCCATCCTCCCGCCGTCCGGATGACCAGTGTCTTTTCCGTCACCAGTCCGGGCTTCTCCGGAGCGTATTTGTGTGCGACAAACAGATACCTCTTCTCTCCCTCCTGCCGTACCTGACAGAGAAGATCCTCCGCCCTCTGATGATCTTCATAGAACAGTTCAACCTGGCCGCAGTCCTGAAGTTCCTTCCGAAGTCTCCACCCCCAGCTGCCGAAAACTTTACAGTCCTCTGCCAGTTTTTCGACTCTGCCGGAGGGGAGGCCGTCTGTGTACCCGGGAACTCCTCCCAGAAAGATCACCCTTCCTCCTGCCTTTTTCCAGTCCTCCAGCATATCTGCCGTAGTACTTCTCATGGTTTCCATAAAGGGGACGATGAGGACCTTGTATTTCATCTGTCCTATGAGGCAGCAATCCCCGGCGATCCCCCGATACAGTTCCGGGATCAGGGATTCAGAGATAAAGTCAAAGTCAAGACTCTGACCTAAAAGCCAGTCCGTCAGACCCACAAACCTCTCATCCAGCTCCCGGATGGCATCCCCTGTCTTCTCTCTGGTTCCCCACAAAAGCCAGCAGGTCTCTGCCGGATGGATAACTCCGATATCCGTCACAGCCTTTCCCCTGCTCATGACCGAGGCGATCCTGGCAAAATAGTCTTCGATCAGTTTATATTCCCGATACCACGGGGACTGATAGAAAATAGAGGCAGGATAATCTCTTTTTGCCTCTCCTTCCATGGATGTCCATGCCAGATGGGGCGCCCGGATGGTGACACCCAAGGCGGCCTGCCAGTCTCCCTGAAGCTTGTGTCCCCGGAAATCAAAGCTCCAGTTGGTTACCCCGTACAGCTCGCTGATCATGGCTTCTCTTCCAAACTGACGGACCGCGCTCTGAACCTGTTTTGCCGTAGTAAATTCTCTTCGGTCGCAGAGCAGATCCATCCCGGGAATCTGGAAGCCGGCATAGGCCCTCATGGCCTCTCCCACATAAGCAGTCTGGGAGGACAGGAGGGGTTCTTTCATCAGATGGCCTGTGAGGCGGATGTTGTTTTGTGCGCACCAGTCTCCCAGCTGCCTGCAGTAACTGTCGGCAAACATCCGGCTGACCAGTTCATGATAACAGTATCTGACCCGGGAATATCCTTCTTTTTTCTCATAGAAAAGTTCCGGCAGACAGTCCAGGAGATCGAATCCGAAGTTCTCCTGAAAAAGCTCCGGCAGATGGTCTGTGAAGGGCAGGATCACCGGACGGCGGGAGTCTATGGCATCTGCCCGTCCCTTGGGGGTAAACTGAGGCTCGTCAGTAAAAATCGCCGGGATCTTTTCCCCGAAATCCCGGCCCAGAAGTTCTCTGTAGGGCTCATAAGTGCTGTCGATGAAGGCCCTGACGGCTTTCGGGTTCAATGTATCCACATAGGACTGGCCGTTGAACCAGGGATTATCTCCGCAGATTTCCACATAAGCCCGCCACAGTCCCTCTTCCTCTTCTCCGCCTCTGCTGATCCGTTCATAATTCTGGAGATACCCGTCTTTTCCTTCCACCCGGTAGATTCCCAGAAGCCTTCTGTTTTTGCTTCTCACCGCCTGAGCCGTGGAACCTTTGGGGGAGTCCTCCGGTATCTCTCCGTCTCTCAGCGGCAGAGGGGACCAGACCAGATATCTGGCCCGGTATTCCTGACAGGCGGTTACCAGCCCTCCTGCAAATCCGGATGGCCACCGATCCTCGTCATAAAGCCATGCCTTCAGTCCCAGCTTCCGGGCCTCCTCATGGGCATATCTGATCAGTTCCATGAATTCCGGTCCCAGATAAGGGATGTCCATCCCTGTCCTGCTGTGAAGAAATCCTCCTCCCATCCCCATATCGCGAAAAACCGTCAGACAGAAGTCAATATCCTCCTTTGTCATGGCCGTATTCCAGGCCCAGAAAGGAACACCTCTGTATTCTGCCGGCGGATCCTTAAAGATTTCCATGGAAAAACTGTTCTGGTTTTCTCTGTATAACATGTGTCTGCCTCCTCCTGGCTCTCTTAAACGCTCCGCCCCGGATAACCCGAAGGCGAGGCCCCGGTTACTGCACGGAAGATCCTGCTGAAATAAAACTGGTCCCGATATCCCACCATGGCCGCCACATCCTTGATAAACATCTGCGGATTCCGCTCCATGATCTCCTGAGCCCGTCTCACCCTTGCATTTCTGAGACAGGTATTAAAGGATTCCATCCCGTACTTTCTGAAAAGCAGGTTCAAATAGGACTGGGACACATGGAACTCCCTGCATACGGATGCAATGGTCAGTTCCTGAGCCAGGTGCTGATCCATATACTCCCGGATCTTCTCCAGAAATTCCGGAGAATCCAGCTTCACCGACTCCCTGTCTGTTTTCCAGTACCGGACCAGAATACTTCTCAGGCTGTCATACAATTCTTTCGAACTGCCGGCCTCGTAGAAGGCATCTTCAAACAGCACCTCTTCTTCCAGAATATCCGTACTGCCTCCAAAATAATGGCGGATCCTGGAAAAGAACTGCCGCAGAGTCTGCTCAAGCCACAGCTGAGGACAGGTCAGTCCTTCTGCTCTCAGGATCAGATCCCGGAGTCCATCCAGGATCATCCCGTAATCTCTCTGCTCCAGCCATCTCTCCAGCTTTGTCATGGCCTCTTCCCTATGGAGTTCTTTCTCCCGAAGCTGTCCCTCTTCCCCCGGCCTGTCCTCTTTCTTCTCCATCCGGTTTTCCTCCAGGACAATGGTCTGAGTGACCCCTACAGACAGACGGCGGTTCATCTCTCCGTACATGGCTTCCGTAAATCTGCACAGTTCTCCCACGGACACGGCGGAGGTTTTCAGGACCACGGTGATAAAGTTGGCGTCCTTCTTTTTCTTGTCAGTTTCCCTCCGGATAAATTCTGCAAATTTTTCCCGGGTGATCGCCTGTTTGGGGCAGAGATACAGAGCTTCTCTCTCGTCTCTTCCATAGACAAACATGGTCTGTTCCGGCTCTGAGATCAGTTCGATCTCGCGGGTATCCGTAAATCTCCGGGGAAGACCGTTTTCCCGGATCACAGCCAGATAATAGGCATCTTCCGTAAAATACCGCCGGATCTCCTCTTCTTTCTGTGCCTCGCCCATGATCATGGATCTGACCAGCTTTTTTCTCTGATCATAGAGCCGCTGATACATGGCCGGAAACAACGGTTCCACCGCATGTATAAAACCTGCCGGCGTCACAGGCTTCAGTATATAGTCTGACACTCCGTACTTCATGGCCGTCCGCACATATTCAAATTCCTGATATCCGCTGACCAGGAGAACAGATACGTCTTCGCCGGTTTCCTTGATCTGCCTCACCATATCCAGCCCGCTCATAACAGGCATCTTCACGTCGCTGATCACCAGCTCCGGCAGATACTTCCGGAATTTCATAAGCCCTTCTTCTCCGTTCTCTGCCGTGGCTACTACGGATAAAAGGGGGCATTTCATCCTGATAATATTGCAGATATATTCTACTGCGCTGGGTTCATCATCTGCCACCAAAACCCGAAACATCTTCTTCCTCCTCTTCATATGGTTCCCGATAAGGCGCCCGGATCAGGACCCGGGTTCCACCTGCGGAACCGTCAATGAGAAATTCTGCTTCCTCTCCGAAAAACAGAAAGAGCCTGGCATAGGTATTCAGCAGACCCATACCGCCGAATTCCATCTCGATACTGGTATCATGATCCTGAAGAGCCTTCTTCATATCTGCCATCCGGTCCGTGATCTCCTGTATCTTTTCCTGACAGATGCCTTCTCCGTTGTCCGAAAAGCTCATCTCCCAGCAGCCCCCGTCAGGAAGGAGTCTCCCCAGCACATGGATCTTCATCACATCTCCAAAACTGTTAAATCCATGTTTTATGGAATTTTCCACGATCTGCTGAAAAACGATCTTTGGAACCTTCTGTCCGTTTAATGCCTCCTCCACCTCGATCACATATTCGATCTTGTGCCGATACCGCAGCTTCATCAGATAGAGATACTGCTCCAGATATTCCAGTTCTTCCCGGACAGTCACGTATCTGGTCCTGTTGCCCGTAGCATACCTGAGCATCCCTGACAGACTTTCGCAGATCTCGCAGATGGTCTCGTCTCCCAGAGTCAGTCCCCGGGAAGAGATCACATTCAGCACATTGTGGAAAAAATGAGGGTTGATCTGAGCCTGAAGAAGGTCATAGCGGGCCTGAAGCTGGAGATAGGACAGACTCTTTTCCTTGAGGAGAGATTCCCGCAGCCGTGTTATCATCTGCTCATAGGCATTGGCCAGGGCCCTGATCTCGTCGATGCTGTTCTCGATGGAGATCTGTCCTTCAGGGTGATCCAATGTGGCGTGTTCCATGAGACTGCGCAGCTCATCTACAGGCCTGGCCATTTTTTTGGAGCCCTGATACATAAGAAAGGCAGACAATCCTGCAAACACCAGGATCATCTGACAGGTAAGCCAGAGAAATCCTGACATCTTATCATAGATGACCCCTTTATTCTCTGCCAGAAGGACGGTTATGCCTGTTAAGTCCGAGTAGGAAGCCGCCACGATCTCCAGGATCCCTGTGACCGGATTGGTCACTTCAAAAACGCCTGTCTGTCCTTCGACGCCTGACTGCCGGTAGCTGTCCCATTCATCCTGATCAGCCGTGCCTGTATCATAGAGGAGAAGGCCGTCACCGAACATGGCCATGGCATGGATATTGTCGTCATATATCTGAAAGATCCTGTCCAGAGTCTCCTTTGTCTGCTGTACCTCCACATAGGCTCCATATCCCAGAACCTCCCGCAGCAGACTGTAGACCTCTCTGTGCTCTTCCTGTCCCCAGGTATCTGTATGAGGACGGATCAGCACCGGTTTCCCTCCTCTGCCCACAGTCTGTTTTGTCCAGGCGGCCTGATCCGGAGGGATGGTGTCACAGACCTTTCTCCCGTCAAAATCATAACTGGCAAATATGTCTCCCGTCTCATTATAGATGACCACTCTGTAGTATCTTTTTACAATGTGATAGGTATTCAGCTTGATATTTATATTTTTCTCCGCATCCGTGCGGTAACTGCTCCCCTCCGGAACCGTAGCCAGGATCTTCAGGTCATCCAGAAGATCCGGGTCCGACAGAAGGGACTCAGCCGCTTCCTCCATGGAACTGTACTGCAGCTCCAGCTGCCTGGTCATCTGTCCGGCCAGGGTCTGGAGATAGGCATATTCTTCTGACGCGTACCTTCTCTCTGAGGCATGCCAGTAGAGGACAGCGATCACTGTCACAGATATAACAAGAAGCAGGAAATAATTGAGCAGAATCCTTTTTTGAAAACGCATAGTTCCCTTTCTTTGCTGCTTTTACAGACTGCTCAGCCTTTCACCGCCCCCGCAGTCATACCGTCAACGATTCTGTCATTCAGTATAAAGAATAAAATCAGCATTGGCAAGACAATTAAGATCACATCCGCAAAAAGCAGATGGTAGGAACTGGAAAACTGTCCGATAAAACTGTACAGCGTCAGCTGCAGGGTCACGTTCTTGCTTCCGGGAAGGAAATACAGAGGATTCATGAAATCATTAAACACAGATACCGCATTTAAGATGGTCACCGTGGCGCTGACCGGCTTCAGCAGAGGAAACACCACGGTCCAGAAGGTCTTCCAGCCGGAACAGCCGTCTATGTAGCTTGCATCTTCCAGTTCCACAGGGATGGAAGCCATAAAGCCCCGGTAAAGCATGACCGTAAAAGGCGTGTGAAGAGCAACCTCAATGAGGATCATCCCGAACATGGTCTTGTAGATCCCGAGAGTCTGGAGCACCCAGATGGTGGGCATGATCGCCGGAGGCACCATAAGGCCTGCCAGAATCAGGGCAGAAGCCGCGGACATCCTTCTGTCGCTCCTCCTCTGAAGCACATAACCTGCCATGGAAGAAAACAGGATCAGCAGGATGATGGAGAAAAATGCCAGGATAAAGCTGTTTTTATAGGCACGCAGGAGCATATAATTCTGTTCCCGGATGACCTCCGCAAAATTCTCCAGATGAATGGTCTCGGGTAAGGAAATACTCAGTTTGTTCGCCGATTTCCTGTCTTTCAGAGAATTGACCAGCATAAAAAGAAAAGGGATCACAAAGATAAAAAAACCTGCTATGACTCCCGCAGCCGTGGCCAGAATAGACCTTAAATTTTTTCTGTTCATCTCATCCCTCCTACTCTTCCCGGCTGATCAGAAACTTCTGCAGCGGGTAGGCGATAAAACCGATCATGATCAGCATGATCACGTTGCCTGCTGTGGACAGTCCATAATAACCGGCGGCAAACTGCTTGTATACCGACAGGGCGATCACTTCGGTGGAAGTACCCGGCCCTCCCTCTGTCATGGCCTTGATCAGATCAAAAGATTTCATGCCGGATACCAGCGCCAGGATGATCACCGAGTTCATGGCCGGACGGCACAGCGGCATGGTAATATATCTGAGAAGCTGGGAAGACCTGGCCCCATCTACTTCTGCCGCCTCATAATAAGTCCGGTCGATAGCCTGGATCCCCGATATAAAGATGACCGTAGCCACTCCCAGTCCTTTCCACACGTCAGTTCCTATGATGGAAAACAGGGCGATAGAGGGATCTCCCAGCCAGTTGACAGATGAGCCTCCGAACCATCGGATCACCTGATTGATCAGGCCCTTGGAAGGATGCATGAGGGCCGTGAAGGTGATTCCCACTGCCACGGAACTGACCAGATGAGGAAAAAACACCAGGGACCGCAGAGTTCGTTTCAGCCTGATATTCCCTGTGAGATAGACTGCCAGCAAAAATCCCAGAACCACTTTGATACCGCATGTCGTAAAGGAATAGAGAAACGTATTCATGAGACTGTGGCTTAAGGCCTTATCCTTTAAAAACATCCTGAAGTTTTCAAGTCCCACAAAGGTTACATCCGTAAAACTCCACACCGTCAGGCTGAAATAGAAGGAGATCACCAAAGGAATAATGAACAGGGTAATAAATACGATCATGGTCGGAGCCAGAAACCACCCTGAGTACCGCTTTTTTATTTTCAATCCGCTCACCTGCTTTCTTAAGGTTCCTGTGATATGAAACAGGGGGCGTATGTCCACGCCCCCCTGTACAGAATTTCTTACTTCCAGTCAAGTCCCAGCTGGACTGCCTGAAGCTTGCAGTCCTCATCATACTCCGCGGCGGCGGCTTCGCCGGTAGTCAGCCCGGAGATCAGAGACTGGGTGATGGTGGAACAGTTGGCTCCCTTGACAGCGGTCTCAAATTCCATGGCAACCTTGGTCCTGCCTGCATCAAAGTAGGCCTGCATATCATCCTTCACTCCGTCATAAGAGCCTTCCGGAAGAGAATATCCCTTGATACAGTAAGGCCCGTCGGGAAGGATCGCTGCCGCATAGGCATTAAGAGCCTCGTCGGAGATATAAAACTCCATAAACCGAAGGATATCCTCCTGTTTGTCGGAGTTCAGGCTCCCGTAGAGCGAGTTGGGCATCCATACAGTCAGGCCGTGATCATCGGCATTATCGCCGGGAACACCAAAGACGCCGATCTGATTTACTGCTTCCTCTCCATATAAAGAATAGATGTTGGAGAGGGCCTGGGTCAGACAGATCCAATGGGCACCCTCGCCGTCGGCCAGCATGTCGCAGGCCTCATCATAAGTGGTGGCCGTGTGGCCTTCCTGCAGATAGGGAAGCACATCTTCATATTTCTTCCAGCTCTTCAAAGCCGCCGGATCCGACGCATACTTGGCATTGCCTTTCTCAAATTCCTTAACAAAATCGGGATTGGCAGCCATAACGTTATAGTGATCTCCTAAAAACAGAACCTGAGTCATAGATTTCTTTGCCGTGGAGCTGATGTAGGCCGTATGGCCTGCCGCCTTGATAGCCTCGCAGTTTGCAATAAACTCATCCCATGTATGGGGGATCTCAAGTTTCAGTTCCTCATAGATCGGTTTGTAGTACATCACTGCTCCTGCCTGCGTGGAGGCAAAGGGAACTCCATAGACTACTCCGTCAACCGTAACGGAATTCTTATAGGTGTCATCATACTTATCTACAAAGGGCTGACCGGTGAGATCCATAAAATACTCGGAAGGATTCAGCGCGCTCAGGAGGGATCCCGAATTGTAGACCATAAGATCTGTCATCTCTCCTGCTGCCAGCCGGGTCTTGAGCACACTGTCATCTACCTTGTACTCAATCTCAATGGTGATCCCCAGCTTTTCCCTGGCCAGGTCACAGACCGCATTCAGTCCGTCCAGAGATACATTATTGTCGATCAGAAGGGACAGCGTGGCCTCTTTATACTCCCATTCTCCTTCTGCTCCTTTAGCTTCTGTCTCAGAAGCCCCTTTTGGCGCTGCTTCCTGTTTCGCAGCGGCTGTGGTGGTTTCTGTCTGCTGTGCTGTGGACTGTGCTGTCGTCTCTGATGTCGTAGCTGGCGCCGGCGAATCTGCCTTGGAACATCCAGCCAGGCCGGACAATGTCAAAGCAGCGGCCATTGCCAGCGAAAGTGCTTTTGCGTTTTTTCTCATAACAAAAATCCTCCTTCGTGATAAATCACTCCAAAATGAGCTTCCGAGACTTCTGCCTCCACACATCTCTGTGTGTTGTACTCAGTATATCACGAGTCTGTCGGAAATGACATGGATAATCCGCTAATGAGAAATGGAAAAAAATTTCTTCCCATCCTCATATCCCTGGCGGATGCGCCGTCTGGCTCCCTCTTCGGAAAAATCCAGAGTCCCTGTCACAAAATCACCCTGATCCTCGGAAGGGATGAGCTGGGCAATGGCTGCGCCGGGATAATCTGTCTCATCCACCAGACTGCGGCTGCCAAGATGAATGATGAGAAAATCCCGGTAACCGGCATTGTAAAGAGGTCTTACAGGTACATTATCCCCCAGTCCTCCATCCAGATAGAGGCTGTTTCCGAACTTTACCGGTTCAAAGATACCTGGCAGCGCCGAGGTGGCCAGCAGGATCGTCTCCATGTCGTTCTGTCTCATCCCGGTTATATTGATATAATCCACGAGTCTGGCCGTAACATTATAGCAGGCCGCGTAGCAGGGGATCTGTCTGTCGTTGATCCTGTTCACATCCAGTTCCCGCCGGATGATGGCGATCAGGCCTTCCCTGGTAAACGCCCCTTCCTTCAGCATATCTGCCGCCTCGCTTATGATGCCGTTCCTGGCCAGATCCGACAGACCTTCCAGCAGATTTTTTCTGCCGGGAGTCAGGATCTTCTCTTCCGATATAGCCAGCCAGATCCTCTCTGCCGCCTCATAGTCTCCCTGGGCAAAAAGTGCTCCATTTAAACCTCCTACGGAAGTGCCTGACACAGCCGTGATCTGTCTGTCCTTTCCCTGTTCTCTCATGGCCTTCCACACTCCTATTTCGTAAGCTCCTTTCCCGCCGCCTCCGGCCAGGATCAATGCAGTTCCCTTCATATTTTGTCTCCTTCCAACTTGTCAGATTGCCTCTAACACCTATATTATCCTATGGTCATAGAAATAAAATAGGGACATTTAAGAATCATATTTACAAACCGTTAAAAAGTTGTTAAAATTATAATATAAATAGTTTTTTCTTTATTTGACTGCACAGAATGGAGGTCTGACATGAAAAAGCGTGGCATGATGACAATGATACTCCTTACTGCCGCACTTCTCTGCGGCTGCACTATAGGAAAAAAGACAGGATCAGTTCCCCTGATGGATTTTCAGGCAGAGATGGAATGGAAGTCACCGTCTCCGGCGGCGGGAGAGAAGCCCCGGATCTTATTCGTCGGGAACAGTCATACCTATTATAATAATCTTTCTTCTATGTTTGTAAATATTGTCAATGCTTCCGGACACAGAAGCAGTGTCCAGGAACTGTCATCCGGATATTATACGTTAAAGCAGTTTGCGGATGAATCGGATCAGGGAGGCGCTCTTCTGGACAAAACCCTGAAAGACCGTTCCTGGGATTTCGTCATCCTTCAGGAACATACCACCAACTCCCTGTCAGCTGCGGCCCCTGAAGAGATGTACCCGCCCTCCCGTATTCTGGACCAGAAGATCAAGGACTCCGGCGGCCAGACCGCCTTTCTCATGACATGGACTCCAAAAAAAGGAATCAAGAATCAGAAGCCGGCTCAGGTTCAGTCAGATATCGCCTCCAGTTACATGACCATCGCAGAAGAGTTGGACAGTCTGGTGATTCCGGCAGGAATAAGCTTTATGCGATGCCTGGAAACCTATCCTGATATCGAACTGTGGGATAAAGATGGCCAGCATCCGTCTCCGGAGGGAAGCTATCTGGCAGCCTGTACGGTTTATGCCGTCATCTTCCAGGAATCTCCGGAGAATTGCTCTTATACGGGAGATCTTGACAAGGAGCTGGCGCAAAAGCTGCAGAATATCGCGGCGGAAACCGTATTGAACTGAATTTTTTTCCGGAAATTTCCTGCACATAAGGCCCTTTCTGGCATATGATATAACATACCGTTTGCATCAGCAATCAAACAGAAAGGAAAGCCTATGTATATTGACAGGAACGGAATGAATATTACCCGCTCTGCCTCAGACAACACCGACGGCGCAACGGTGGCCGGAACGGCTGCAGACAACGATCCCGGTTATGCTCCTATTTCCCCGGAGACTCCATCCTGGGGACCGCCGCCCGCAGGCTCCGGAGGCAGCAATGACCCCGGTTCCTATCCTATCTCTCCGGATACCCCATCCTGGGGACCGCCGCCCGCAGGTTCCGGAGGCAGCCAGAACAGACCGCCTGTTATCATCGTTCCCGGACAGAATAACTGGAATAACTGTTCCGGCTGTATCACAGGACCCGGCAGCAACGGCCCTGCCAGTGTACGTTTCCTTCATGCAGCCGTCAATCAGCCGGCTGTCAATATCAGACTCGGAAACCGCACGGTTATCAACAATATGCAGTTCGGCAATTCCACACCTTATTATCTGGACAATAACAGCCAGAATACTCTGGTGACTATCGTCAACGCCCACAACGGCCGTACTCTGTTCCAGAGATATCTGAATTTTTCCGGCCAGAATGCCTATACCGTATCCATCATTAATGACGGATCCGGTATCACCCTGTTTACAGTGACCGACACACCGTGCAGCTACCGGAATTCCGGCTGCCTGAGAGCCGTAAACCTGTCGCCCAACAGCGGCGCTGTGGATATCTTTCTGTCAGGATACGGACGTATTTTCCAGAGAGTGAGCCAGCTGGATATCACAGGTTACAATGCAGTCCGCGGCGACACTTACCGGGCCTCCGTATCGGAAGCTCTGCCCTGCTCCAACAACAATGCCGTGATCATGGCCGACGGATATGTGGAATGCAACAACACCCGTATCGCCATCATGGATTCATCCACACTCAATGTGATGAACGGCGTAACCTATACCCTCTACATCATCGGTCTGGCCTATCAGTTCCCATCCCTTCAGATACTTGCTCTGGAAAGCGATCTGGTCTATTAGATGCCATAAGGGCGGCAAATGCCGCCCTTATCTGCTTCACATTTCTATCCCTGCTCTCCCCATGATTTTCACATACTCTGATGTTTTATCTCTCATGATATGCAGCCCTTCTTCCAGATTTTCCAGAGAAAATCTGTGGGAAATCAGTTTTTCCGGAGAAATCCTTCCCTCAGCCAGCCGTCCCAGCACATAGCTCCAGTCATCCTCCGGCTCATGGATGAACGAAGAATTCCATGTTCCGGTCACTGTTATCTGATTTCTCAGGATTTTCCAATATATCTCCTTCTCCAGAACCATATCCGAATAAGGGTTCCCCACCAGCGTCACATTTCCCCCGGGGGCAGAGCTTTTTACCGCCAGGGTACAGGTCTCGTTCTTTCCGACACATTCAAAAAATCTGTCTGTTCCTGCTCCATCTGTCCGCTCTGTGAGCCATGTATAAGGATCCTGCATCCTGCTGTCGCAATAATCTTCTTCCTTTACTCCCAGCTCCAGAGCCGTTTTCTTCTGGATCTCCTTGTTTCCTATGGCGTAAACATTTTCAAATCCCGCCTCTTTGAGAAACATCAGAAGAAGCAGACCGATGGTCCCAAGACCGCATACCGCCGTTGTTTCCGGATGAGATCCGGCCCGGATTAAGGACAGATCCGGCATCATCTGTCTCATTGCATGAACCGCCACTGCCATAGGCTCCATCATGGCAGCAGCCTCAAGAGAAACCTTCTCTGGGAGAGGGAGCAGATTCCAGACCGGAACCACCGCGTACTCTGCGAAGCCTCCGTCTCTGCGGGAGCCGAGATAGCTGTAGTTCCGGCACATCTCATACTGCTTCTTCCGGCACGGGTCACAGGCTCTGCACGGGATCAGTGGGAAAATGCCCACTCTCTGCCCAAGCCACGTTCTGTCCGTCCCTTTCCCCACCTTGACTACTTCTCCCGAAAACTCGTGCCCGGGGATCAGTGGATGTGTATGAGCGCCTGTCCGGTATATCCTGGGAATATCTGAACCGCAGATTCCCACCGCCTTTACAGCCACCACCGCCTCCTGCTCTCCCGGCTGCGGCATCGATACATTTTCCAGAGTCAATTCATTAATACCCCGCAAAACCCATGCTTTCATCCCATGCTCCTTCACATTTCCTGTATGATCTTCTGAAACCTCTCCAGGTCAGCCCTGGTGGTAATCTTAAAATTCCTCTCATCCCCGGGAATCATGGCGACATCCAGCCCTGCCATGACCGCCGGCTCTGTGGAACCGTTGACTGCAAGAATCCTGTCCGGAAGCAGCCGCCGGTTAGCCTCCCGGTATTTTCCCAGGAGAAATACCTCCGGAGCCTGCCCCGCATAAATGGTCTTCCGGTCCAGCAGTTTCCCTACGGTACATCCGTCTTCGCTGTAGTACACCGTGTCTTTCATAGGGAGAACCGGCATGGCTCCGTCATGACCCGCTGCTCCGCTCAGGCAATCCCCGATCTGCTTTGGGGAAAGCAGGGGCCTTGCAGCATCATGGATCAAAACATAGTCCTGGTCATCTCCATATTCCCCTATATTCTCCAGCCCATGGAAAATAGACAGCTGTCTGTTCTCTCCCGGAAGGGAAAACCCGCGAAATTTCCTCTCCCACATCTCTTCGCCTATGACCCGCTTTGTCCGGCGTAATATTTCCTCCTGCCATTCAGGGGCAGCCACAATCTGGACCGCGCCGATGTGTTTATGGGCAAACAGACTCTCTGCACAATAAGTAAATACCGGACGGCCGGATACCTCCATATACTGTTTGGGGATATTGCCTCCCATACGGGTTCCTGTGCCCCCGGACAAAAGTAATGCGATATTCAAAGTTCTCTCTCCTGTTCTGATATAATAGATATCATGACTGCATTCAGGCTTCTTCCCCGCTGTGCGGGGATTTCATCAGCTCTGCTATGGTAATCCCGTCAAAATACGCATTTATCATCTGATAAAACTCTTTCCACATGGGCAGTGTCTTACAATGGTCAGCCCTCCCGCATGCCGCCGCCCCGCAGCCGAGACAGGCCACCGGCGCCAGGTCTCCTTCCGTAAGCCGGAGGATATCGCCTACACGGTACGTATCCGGCGGGGCAGTCAGCCTGTACCCTCCGCCCTTTCTCTGCAATCCTTCAATTATACCGTTTTTGGCCAGAGGCGGAAGAATCTGTTCCAGGTACTTCAGGGAAATGTTCTGGCGCTGGGCGATGATTCTCATGGGTATATATCCATCATAAGCATGTTCTGCCAGATCGATCATCACACGCAGCGCGTATCTTCCTCTTGTGGAAATCATCATCTCACCCGTTGGTCTCGGAAAACAGCGGCGTGGACAGATACCTGTCGCCGGTGTCAGGCAGCAGGACAACAATGGTCTTCCCCTCATTTTCCGGACGCTTTGCCAGCTCGATAGCCGCAAAGGCAGCCGCTCCGGAGGAAATACCCACAAGAATCCCCTCATTTTTTCCGATCAGCTTACCGGCAGAGAAAGCATCTTCATCAGACACGGGAATGATCTCATCGTAAATATCCGTATTGAGGACATCAGGGATAAAGCCTGCGCCGATCCCCTGAATCTTGTGAGCTCCGGCCACTCCGGCAGAAAGCACCGCGGACGTTTCCGGCTCCACCGCAACTACCCGGATGTCAGGATTCCTGGATTTGAGATATTCTCCCACACCGGTGATGGTTCCGCCCGTGCCCACGCCTGCCACGAAAATATCCACCTTGCCGTCGGTATCTTCATATATCTCAGGACCCGTATATTTTCTGTGGGCTTTCGGGTTGGCAGGGTTCACAAACTGGCCTGGGATAAAGCTGTTCGGGATCCCGGCCGCAAGCTCTTCGGCCTTTGCAATGGCGCCCTTCATGCCCCTGGCGCCTTTTGTGAGCACAAGCTCCGCGCCGTAGGCCTTCATCAGCTGTCTGCGCTCCACAGACATGGTTTCCGGCATAACAATGATGACGCGGTAACCTCTTGCCGCGGCCACGGATGCAAGGCCAATCCCGGTATTGCCGCTTGTAGGCTCGATGATCACCGTGTCGGCCGTAAGCTTTCCCTCAGCCTCCGCCTCATCTATCATCTCCCTGGCCACACGGTCCTTCACAGAGCCGGCCGGATTAAAATATTCCAGCTTGGCTACTACCTTTGCCTTCAGCCCCAGGACTTTCTCTACATGGGTCAGCTCCAGGAGAGGAGTTTTGCCGATCAGCTGATCGGCTGATGTGTAAATATTGCTCATGTTCTTCCCTCCAAACATTACCTATTATTTTGGTATGTGCAATCATAGCATCTGTCGCCTGTTATGTCAATAGGCGTCCCGTTTTTCACCGTATCTCCCTCTCCTCTCCCACGATCTCCGCCTCCGTATTCTGTTCCACGAATCTGACGATCTCGTTCATGATACTGTCCGCCTGAGCGCTGTGGGCGGCAATGGAGGCTGCAGCGATGACGATGGACTGACGGATATCCTGATCCTCCGTCTCCGCCGCTGACACCTGAAACTTGTTCCAAGACATGCTCTGGCATTTTACTATTAACAAAAACAAATTTCTCATAGATAATTATATCTTATCTTACATTATTTGGCAATATTTTACAATTCTCATGATAGTGTAACTATATCTGGGGATCTGAGTGGGC
>CAJUJV010000052.1:0-273 GCA_910586845.1 uncultured Hungatella sp. | reverse complement strand
ATCCACATATCTTCCCGATTGATTCTTGAAAATACATTCTCATTTTTGCCTGACTACTTATTCCCGCTTGCAGCGCCTCCATATATTTCCCATTCCTCTTTCCGCTTCTCCTTTCCCACCGGATCAGCTCCTCCGCGCTCAAACATCTTTTTTCTTCCTCCCCTTCCTCCTTCTTTTCTTTTCCTGACTCTCTTAATAGCTTCCCTATCCTTTCTCCATTTTTCCAATAGATTCTCAGTCTCGACAGCTTCCCCGCTCCCTCCTCGCTCCAAC
>CAJUJV010000051.1:14373-27935 GCA_910586845.1 uncultured Hungatella sp. | reverse complement strand
ATCTTGGACCCTTGAACCGCTGATAGGAGGAAGGTGGTGATAATTTTGAAAGACCGTATCAAAAAACTTAGAAGGGAGATGGATCTTACACAGCAAGAATTTGCAGAAAAGTTAGGAATTAAAAGAAACACTATAGCAACATATGAAAGCGGTAGAAATGAACCAATAGATGCTGTAGTCTCCCTAATCTGCCGAGAATTCAATGTCAATGAAGAATGGCTCCGTGACGGGACAGGGGAAATGTTCGTGAAGCAGTCACCAGATAAACCTCCTATAAATATCATCAACGTTCTAACTTCACTTGATGAAGATGATTGGAAATTATTGTTTCACACAGCATTCGCATTAGCCAAAAAGAAAGAGATGATGCATGATGAATGAACGTATCAAAGAATTACGAAAATACTTAAAAATGAATCAAGAAGATTTTGGTAAACTGTTGGGAATTACTAAATCTGGAGTTTCTGACATCGAATCTGGACGCCGTAATGTAACAGAACAACATATTTTCATGTTAAAGTCTCAAAAAAACGTCAATGAATCCTGGTTACGGGACGGCACAGGGGAGATGTTCGTGGAACTGGACGTGGAAGATCAAAGAATTACGGCCTTCATGGAGGCCGTGCTTGAAGAGGGCAAAGGCTCCTTCCGACGGCGGGTTATCCTTGGCCTAAGTGCCATGGACGGCGACGGTTGGAAGGCCTTGGAGCAGTTTTTAGGCTCCGTCTGCCATGAGCCCCAGTAAAGGCAAAGCCCCAGCGCTGCAACGCCAGGGCTTCAGGAACTTAAAATTCGGATGAAATGAATCATAAGCTATCCCAAGACTTATGATATCACTTCATCCTCAGAAAAACAAGAGGAGGAAGAATTTATGCAAAATTTAAGAGTAATCGAGAGAACACTGGTGCCAGTCTATGAGACAAGCACAGGAGAAAAGGTGGTATACGGGACAGAGCTCCATGAAGTCCTGGGAGTAAAGACAGCTTATAAGGATTGGTCAATACGCCGATTGGCAGACGTAGACGCAGTGGAAAATGAAGATTTTGAAGCCGCTCAAATTTGCGCACCTTCAGGACAGAAGTTGAACCAGCATATCATCAAGCTGGACACCGCCAAGGAAATGGCCATGCTGGAGCGCAATGAGAAGGGCAAGCTGGTTCGGCGCTACTTCATTCAGGTTGAGAAAAAATATAAGCGGGGCGTGAATCCTGGATTATCCCAGGCGGATTATTTCAGGCTGGTTGAGATCGTCTCCTCCTGCGGCGACGACCGGCTCCCATACATAAGCAAGATTCTGGATGAGATGGGGCTCCGGCCGGCAACGGCACCAGAGTCGCGGCACCAGCCCCAAGCGGGGGTGTGGGTTGAAACCATGTCTGAGTTTTTAAAAAACACAGACGTGATGAACCGGCCAACCAACGATGTATACCAGGAGTATGTATCCTTTTGCGAGACCTTCTGCCATGCTCCAGTTCCCATCATCGTGTTCTCCAAAACAGTAAATCAGATCTTGGGAATCAGAGTGATCGATAAAAAAGTAAATGGCAGAAAGCGCAGGATCTTCTCAAAGAATCCGAGAGGGGGCGGTTCCCATTAAATTACCGAACAATTATGGATCCATCAGCAAATTATCAGGGAAACGCCGCAAGCCCTATATTGTGCGGAAGTCCCAGGCAGGCGGCTCCGTGATCCTCGGTTATGCCGCAAGCCGGGAAGAGGGCCTTGCCATGCTGGCGGCATACAATGCTAATCCCTGGGATATAGACAGGGCAAAGATCACTCTGCGGAGACTGTTTGACCTCTGGAAAGAGAAGAAGGCTCCTAAGCTGGGAACTTCTAACCGGGCAGCTCTTATGTCCGCATTCAAATACTGCTCCCCCCTGGATGAGCTGCCATATAAGCAGATCAAAGCCTACCAGATGCAGGAAATCATAGACACCTGCGGAAAATCTGCTTCTATGCAGTCAGCGATCAAAAATCTGTGGGGGCACCTTGACCGGTTCGCCGTGGAGCTGGATATATCATCTTCCCGGTATTCAGAATTATTGACCTCTGCCCCGGTGCCGGAGACAACCCGCCTGCCGTTTACCAACGAGGAAATATCCCGGCTGTGGGAACATCAGTCAGATCCATGGGTTGATACGGTCCTGATCTTCATCTATTCCGGCTGGCGGATCTCTGAGCTGCTGGCGCTCACTCCAGAATACATAGATCTTAGGGCCGGGACTATGAAGGGTGGCACCAAGACCAAAGCTGGAAAGAACAGGGTGGTTCCTATCCACTCCAGGATCAGGCCACTCATAGAGGCCCGGCTCGCCGCCGGAGGCCCCCGTCTTATTTCTCTAAACGGAAAGCCTATCTCTGCCAACGCTTATAGAAATATTTGGACTGGAATCATGGATAATTTAAGAATGGAACACACCCCGCATGAGTGTCGGCATACCTTTGAGACTTTGCTTGACGCTGCCGGAGGAAATCGACGTTGCATTGACCTTCTCATGGGTCACATTTCCAAGGATACAGGCAACCGGGTATACAATCACAAGACAATCGACGAGTTAAAAGAAACCGTTGAACTCATTAAAGTTTAGAGTTTAAATGCAACACATTTGCAACAATTTTTCTAAAAAATCCTGTAAAATCGGGGTTTTTCATAAATTAATTTTTATACGTCAATAAAAATTTGAAAAAGCAGGCATCAATAACCCAATGCCTGCTCCAGTGCTTCTTTTTCTTCAGTTCCCAATATAATATCTGTTTCTCCTTTTTCTACCATCTTTATATAGAGATAGCATCCTTCCCTGCTGTGTACAGAGTTCAGGATAAATCCTGTATTATTCATATCCAGTAATGCAATTGCAAAACTCAGATTTCCTCCCATACCTTTAAATGCATTGTATTTTACTATTCCGAATTTCTGATAGGAACTTTTTACATTTCGGGTAAGAGTTTTCATTGTATCCTTATTAAAGCGATCCTGGACTTTCAGTTCTTTAATTTCTTCTATCTGTTCTGCTATGATATCTTCCAGGGATTCTGCATCGCTGCCTCTCATAAATCGGTCATACTTGCGGTATAATTTGTTCGTCTGTACTACGCATATTACGGTCATGATCAGAAGGAGAACTGTTATAATTCCAAGACTGAGAATCACAATGGCCGGATCTATAGGCCAGCTGTTCATCATACTTTGTGTTATCATTCTTATTTCCTTTCCTTATCTCCTGTTTCTTTTGATCTGGTCATTCTTTTATGGATTCAATCAGTTCTACAATCCGTTCCAGTTCTGTTTCTGAGTAATATTCGATTTCCACCCGTCCTTTATTTCGATCCTTTTTATTGATGATTACCTTTGTCCCCATTACCTGTTTCATTCTCTCTTCCAGGTCCTTGAAGATAAAGCTGAGATCTTTTTCCTCTTCCTTCGGCTTTTCTTCCTTTTTGGGTTTTCCCAGAAGCTTTACCAGTTTCTCTACTTCCCGAACACTTAATCTCTGGTTCAGGATCTTTAATGCAACCTGATATTGACTGTCATTGTTTTCCAGAGACAATAAAGCCCTGGCATGTCCGCTGGAAACCTGACCCTGGGCAAGCATGTCCTGAACCCTTCTGTCAAGCTTCAACAGTCTCATACAGTTGGTAATGGCTGTCCTGCTTTTTGATACTCTCTGGGCAATCTCCTCCTGAGTCAGCTCAAATTCCTGAAGCAGCTGTTGATAAGCCTGAGCTTCTTCAATAGGATTCAGATCTTCTCTCTGTACATTTTCAATTAAAGCAATTTCCATTGCCTGCTGTTTTGTGTATTCTTTTATCACCACAGGGACTTCCTTGAGACCCGCTTCTTTTGCCGCTCTCCATCGTCTTTCTCCTGCAATGATCTCGTAATGTTCTCCTCTTTTTTGGACCAGAAGAGGCTGAAGAACCCCATATTTTTTTATGGAATCCGCCAGTTCTCCTATCAATTCTTCATTAAAATCTTTTCTGGGCTGATCCTGGTTTGGCTCGATAATTGACAATTTCATCATATACTCCTTACCCGGATGCTCATGTTGATCTGCAGATTTTTTTTCACCGTACTGACTATCGGATGTTTCACGTGAAACAATTTCGTTTATTTTTTCTGAAACCGGGCTTTCTACAACATCTTCTCCAAAGATCGCGCCCAGACCTTTTCCAAGTCCTGATCTTCTTGCCATTAGATATCCTCTCCTCTACTCATCACTTCTGCCGCCAGTAACCGATAACTCTCCGCACCTGTAGACCTTGAATCATACAAATTAATAGGCATACCATGACTTGGCGCCTCTGCCAGTCTTACATTTCTCGGTATGATTGTTTTATAAATATTCTGATTCAAATTGCTTTTTACGCTTTCCACTACTTCAAGAGAAAGATTTGTTCTGGCATCATACATAGTGAATACCACACCCTCTGTCTCTAAGTGAGGATTTAATTTTTTCTTTACAAGATTAACTGTCTTCAATACCTGATTCAGTCCCTCCAACGCATAGTATTCGCACTGAATGGGAATTAATACAGTATCAGCTGCAGTTAATGCATTAATCGTAAGCAGATTCAGAGAAGGAGGACAATCGATGATCAGGTAGTCGTATCTGTCCTCTATAGACATGAGATGCTGTTTTAAAATAGACTCTTTACTATCCAGATCAAGAAGCTCGATTTCAGCTCCGGCCAGATTCACATCTGATGGAAGAACATCCAGATATTCCATAGCGTCGGTGATCAAACACTCTTCTATCTCACATTCTCCGATCATCATCTCATAGATTGTCTTTTCTATATATCCCTTTTCCAATCCTACTCCACTGGTTGCATTCCCCTGTGGGTCACAATCTACTAACAACACTTTTTGTCCAGCTTCTGCCAGGCACGCAGACAAATTAATGGCAGTGGTTGTCTTACCGACTCCGCCCTTCTGATTAGCTATTGCAATTATTCTTCCCATAATAATTCCTTTCTGACACAGGTGATAGTATATCACATTTTTTTTCCTTTTCCTATGTCTTTCTGTGAAATTTTTATTTTTTGTAACATATTCATTAGTTTTAAAAACTACTTCGTATGTACAGGCCGAAATACTTTATCAGAAATGATCATGTTTCACGTGAAACATCCCCGGATATGAAACTTAATAATATTTTAATAGAGAAAACATTGCCTCCCATATGGTTATACTATATAATGAAAGAAACCCTCTCAGGATCAGCACCTTGATGGAGGCAAAGCATATTCGGTTACGTTTATCACAACTCAGAAGGAGCCTGTTTATATGACAACTAAAAATAAATTGATTACTGTTTCTGTCTTATCCACCAGCTCTGTTGCAGGTATTGGTCTGATCAATAAACTTATCAAACTGTCTGCTGTCTCCAAAGGTTTGCTGGATCATTCTGATGTTTTGTATTATCATTGGAGGTTTGGCGATATTTCTTACCGCAAAGCAGGATCCGGTAAACCTTTGCTTTTAATTCATGACCTGGATGCTGCAGCCAGTAGTTATGAATACCATCGTGTGATCCCTGCTCTTTCAAAAAAGTTTACTGTATATACCATAGATTTACTTGGATGCGGTCTCTCCGAGAAACCCTGTCTTACTTATACGAATTATCTGTATGTTCAGCTCATCTCCGATTTTATCAAATCAGTAATCGGGCACAGAACAGATGTGATTGCTTCCGGGGTCTCCGGTTCTTTTGTCATTATGGCATGTAATAACAGTCCCGATCTGTTTAATCGTCTGATGCTGATCGATCCTGACAGCATAAACACCTGCTGTCAGCTGCCTGGATCTTATTCCAGACACTACAAACGCTTTTTAGATTTTCCTATTACAGGGACACTGATCTACCATATAGCTTACAGCAAAGCTTCCCTGAAAGAAATGTTCACAAAACAGTATTTTTCCAATCCAGAAGCCATAACGGAATCAATGATTGACACCTACTATGAAGCAGCCCATTTAGGATTTTCCCCAAAATCTGTCTACGCCTGTGTACGCTGCAACTACAGCAGATGTAATATTGTCAATGCCTTAAAGAAAATTAATAATAGTATCTATCTGATCGGTGGTAACAAAAAAGAGAATATAAAAGACATACTTTCAGAATATGTGACTTATAATCCGGCTGTTGAATACTCCATCATCGATGATACCAATCATCTTCCTCATCTGGAGAAGCCGGCAGACTTTCTTTCTAATGTGAATACCTTCTTTGCATAATATAACACCTTTACAAGAGTAACTGCTGGCTGCCGGGAAATTCAGCGTTTTTCGATCCGCTGTTTCCCGGCAGTCTTTCTATGCCCGATAATTCAATCCCTGGACAGAAATCCGTTCTTCTACTGATTCAATTCTACAGAGGTTCTTTTCCGGGAAGCCCCGCTTTTCTTGGATATTTCTCGGGTGTATTTTTTTCTTTCTTCACTTTCACCAGTTTTCTGTACATCTGGGATCCCGGAAGATAAAAATCAACAACAGTTTCCAGTCTTCCTCCTAATACCTTTAAGGCCTTATCCCCGGCTTCCAGTTCTTTTTCCACATCCGAGGATTTATATGAGATAAAATATCCACCTTTCCTGACAAATGGAAGACAATACTCGGCCAGAGTCGAAAAATTAGCCACGGCCCGTGAGACACAGAAATCATAGTTTTCCCGAAATTCTCTCTGCCTTCCATAATCCTCCGCCCTGCCGTGAACCGCCTCTACCTCCGAAAGGTTCAGCTCGCTGACTACCTGCTGAAGAAATCTGATCCTCTTGTTCAGGGAATCAAGAAGGGTCACCTTCATATCAGGAAAAGCAATCTTTAAGGGGATACCGGGAAATCCGGCTCCTGTGCCCAGATCCAAAATCCGGGCCTCCTCCAACTCCCCCGCAGAAACCGCCTTCACCAGCGACAGGCTGTCCAGAAAATGTTTTGTCACCACTTCATGAAGCTCTGTGATGGCGGTCAGATTCATCACCTTGTTCCACTCTGTGAGAAGCTCATAATACCGGTAAAATTCATCCATCTGACTGCCTGACAGTTCGACAGACAGTTCCTTTGCACCCTGTCTCATTAAATTATCAAACTCTTCTCTCACAGTCCGTCACTCCCTTCTTCCACGCCGGCTCTGCTCCAGATGTACCAGAAGCACCGAGATGTCCGCCGGCGACACTCCCGATATTCTGGATGCCTGCCCGATGGACATAGGCTTGAACTGGTTTAATTTCTGAACTGCCTCCTTTCGGAGACTGTTAACCGTACTGTAATCAAAATCCACACTCAGCTTTCTGGACTCCAGTTTCTTAAACTGTGCCACCTGCTGTTTCTGACGTCGGATATAGCCTTCATACTTTATATTTATGTTAACCTGTTCTGCTGTATCCTCCAGTAAATCAGGCATTTTTTCATCAATCTCAGTTAACATAAAATAGTCAAGTTCCGGCCTTCTCACCAGTTCGGCCAGAGTAGCCCCTGTCTTTAACTCTGTGCTTCCATGGGCTCTGAGGAAATTCTGAACTCTCTCACTGGCTCCGATGTTCGTATTTTCCAGTCTCTCCACTTCTGCCAGGATATCTTTTTCCTTCCGAACAGTTCTCTCATACTCCTCATCACTCACGAGACCGATCTCATGACCGATGGCACGGAGACGCAGGTCCGCATTATCCTGCCGGAGAAGAAGACGATATTCTGCCCTGGAAGTCATCATCCGGTAAGGCTCATGATTCTCTTTTGTCACCAGATCGTCGATCAGGACTCCGATGTAGGCCTGAGACCTGTCAAGAACATACTGTTTTCTTCCCAGCAGCTTCATAGCTGCATTTACACCTGCCATGAATCCCTGAACCGCCGCTTCCTCATATCCGGAACTTCCGTTAAACTGGCCCCCGCTGAACAGCCCCTCAATGGCCTTAAATTCCAGCGTCGCCTTAAGCTGCAGGGAATTAATACAGTCATACTCGATCGCGTAGGCGTTTCTCACGATCTTTACATTTTCAAGACCCGGAACCGTCTTGTACATGGCATGCTGGACATCCTCCGGCAGAGAACTGGACATGCCTCCCAGATACATCTCATTTGTATATAATCCCTCGGGTTCAATAAACACCTGATGTCTTTCCTTATCGGGAAATTTTACTACCTTGTCCTCGATAGAAGGGCAGTATCTGGGACCGGTTCCCTCGATAGCCCCGGAGAACAATGGAGAACGATCCAGATTGGCCCGGATGATCTTATGTGTCTCCTCGTTCGTGTAAGTAAGCCAGCAGGATACCTGATCCTTCTGTATGGATTCCGGATCTGTGGAAAAAGAGAAAGGTACAATCCTCTTATCACCCAACTGTTCCTCCATCCTGGAGAAATCGATGCTTCGTTTATCCACTCTGGCCGGGGTCCCTGTCTTAAAACGAAACATCTCCACCCCGTTGGCTTTCAGGGAATCTGTCAGATGGGTGGCCGCCTGAAGGCCGTTGGGACCTGTAGGATTGCTGACATCCCCGTAGATACATCTGGCATTCAGATAAGTTCCTGTAGCCAGAATCACTGCCCTGCTGTGATACACGGCGCCGGACAGGGTTTTTACTCCCTGTATCTTCCCGGCCTCCACCAGAATCTCCGACACCTCCGCCTGTCGTATGGTCAGATGGTCCGTGTTCTCCAGGGTTTTTCTCATCTGCCTCGTATATTCCTGTTTATCGGCCTGAGCTCTCAGGGAGTGTACGGCAGGACCTTTTGATTCATTTAACATCTTTGACTGGATAAATGTCTTGTCAATATTTTTGCCCATCTCTCCACCGAGAGCATCCAGCTCCCGTACCAGATGGCCCTTGGAACTTCCTCCTATATTGGGGTTGCAGGGCATAAGAGCGATACTGTCCACGCTGACCGTAAACATGATCGTCTCCAGCCCAAGTCTGGCACAGGCCAGAGCCGCCTCACATCCTGCATGTCCACCGCCTGCTACCACCACGTCATATGTTTCTTCCAAATAAGGCATGACTTTTGTCTCCTTCTACTTTCCTGTACAGAATCTGCCGAATATTTCATTGATCAGGTCCTCTTCCACCGCTTCTCCTATAATCGTCCCCAGCTGTTCATAGGCATCCATAAGATCAATGGAATAAAAATCTTCCGGCATTCCTGAATCGATGCTTTCCATAACCATCTTAAGGCTGCGGCAGCTTTCCGTCAATGCTGTTTTATGGCGGACGCTGGTAATATAAATCTGATCGTTAAAATCGATCTCTCCCTCATAAAACATGGACTTGACCTGATCCTCCAGCTCATCGATGCCGGTTCCTTCCTTTGCGGAGATGCCGATGATGGGATATTCTGTAAGTTTTATCAGATCCTCTACACCCACCACTGCCGGCAGATCGGTCTTGTTCAGAAGGATCACCGCCTTCTGTCCTTTTATCATCTCCATAATATGCCTGTCGTTGTCATCCAGGGGAACGGAAGAATCCACCACATAGATGATCAGATCTGCTGACTCCGCCGCATTTTTTGCTCTTGTCACTCCGATCTGTTCCACCACGTCGCTCGTATTCCTGATCCCTGCCGTATCCACTACATTAAGGCTGATCCCCTCCAGTTGGATCTGTTCTTCCAGAATATCCCTGGTAGTCCCTGCGATATCCGTGACAATGGCTCTCTCTTCTCCCAGAAGAACATTCATCAAAGAAGACTTGCCCGCATTGGGCTTGCCCAGAATCACGGTCCGAATCCCTTCCTTCATCACTCTCCCGTTGTCGGCAGAATCAAGAAGCTTCTCCGTCTCCTCTATAACAGGCTTAAGGATCTGTCTCAAACGGTCCGGATATCCGTCCAGAGAGATATGTTCCGGATCATCCAGGGCAGACTCGATAAAAGCGATCTCATAGAGGATCTTCGCTCTCAGCTCTCTTATTTTTCCGGAGACCTTTCCGTTCAGCTGACTCACCGAACTTTTCAGGGCATATTGATTCCGGGCATTGATCACATCCATGACCGCCTCGGCCTGGGACAGATCCATTCTTCCGTTTAAAAATGCCCTCTTCGTAAATTCTCCCGGCTCTGCCGGCCTTGCTCCATACCGGATCACGGTCTCAAGGATCTTTTTCATCACCAGAATTCCTCCATGACACTGGATCTCTATGGTATCCTCTGCCGTATAGCTGTGAGGTCCCTTCATCACGAGAACCATGACCTCGTCCACGATCTCTCCCCTGTCACAGATATGTCCGTAAAAAACCTTGTGGGATTCCTGACCCGGATTCCACAGATGGCTCTCTTCGTCATCTGACCTGTATTTTCTGAAGATCTGATCTCCAATGGAAAATGCTTCATCCCCGCTGACTCTGATGATACCGATCCCCGAACTGCTCATGGCCGTAGCGACAGCTGCGATGGTGTCCGTATTCCTCATATCTCCCATCCTTCCTATAATCAAGTAAGACGGAGAAATTCTTCCCCGTCTTACTGACTGTTCCATACTTATGATAATCTTATTCCTGTTCCTGGCTGTGGCTCTGAGACTGATTCTGACCGTGGTTCCTTCTTCCCTCTCTCCTGCCTTTTTCTTCTCTCTTAAGAGAGATCACCACATGGCGGAAAGGATCTTCTCCTTCGCTTCTAGTAACCACGTATCTGTCGCTCTGAAGAGCCGCATGGATGATTCTTCTCTCATAGGGATTCATGGGCTCCAGAGACACGCTTCTCCTGGTTCTCTTTACCTTATAAGCGATATTTCTGGCCAGAGTTTCCAGAGTTTCTTTTCTTCTCTCCCTGTAGTTCTCCGTATCCAGCTTCACTCTCACATAGCCGTCGCATTCCTTATTTACCACAAGGCTGGTAAGGTACTGAAGAGAATCCAAGGTCTGTCCTCTCTTGCCGATCAGGATGCCCATGTCTGCACCGGACATATTTACGGTCATCTCCCGGTCTTTCTCATCAAATACCGTATCCACAGTCACATCCATGGACATGGCTGCAAACACCTGCTTTAAAAACTCTTTGGCTGCTTTCTCGCAGGCTTCCACATCGATCTTTTTGGCTGATTTCTTCTCTTCCGATTCCCCAACTGTCTCCTTCTCCTGTTCCGCTTCCTGCACAGGGGGCACAGAAGGTTTGGGGTTCTGTCTGTATACAGCTTTGGACGCCTGTCTGGTCTCATCCCTTGTATCGGAAGCAGCCTCTTCTTTCTGAGCCTTCTGGGAGTTCTTCTGCTGATTTTTCTGCTTGTTTTTCTGAGAATTTTTCTTGGGTGCCTGTGTTTCTCTGGGCGGCTGTTCTCTGGGAGTCTCTTTTTTCTTTTCCTTCACAGGCTCTTCGGAGACGGTCTCAATCCTGCCGGAAGTGAGGAATGCTTCCAGGTCGTCGTCTTCTTTTTTCTTCTTTGCCCTGATCACCACATTCTTACCAAAAAAACCTAAAAATCCGGAACTTCCCTTCTCTATCACTTCATAATCCAGATTATCGCTGGTAGTTCCCAGTTCAATCAAAGCTTTGGTAATGGCCTCATCCAAAGTCTTTGCAGTTACGGTAATCATATTCATAGGTCCCCTCCTATTTGTTGTGCTTCTCGTTATACTTCTGCACCATATTGGCCTTGGCCGCCAGACTGCCCGGTTTGGCATCCTTGTTATAGTAGGCAGTTGACTCTTTGGCCAGCTCCTTTGACTTGGCTACCTTGGCTGCCCTGGCCGTTTCCTCCTTCTTTTCCGCTTCCTGAAGCTTCTTTAAGGTTTCGGAGGCCTTCAAGTTCACTTTCTCAGGCGGAAGTCCTTTCCTGGCACGCTTTCTGTTGGCCTTCTCCACATTCTGTCTGATCAGTTCATCTACATCTACTTTTTTCAGATAGGCATTAACGCCCAGCTGCTGTACTACCTGCAGGATACTGCTGGCCACCCAGTAGAGTCCGATGCCCAGAGGGAAGGTAAAACAGAATACTACAGACATCAGCGGCATATAGATGTTCATGGATTTCATCATGGCAGCGCTGGGGTTCTCTTCATCGCTCATCTGAGGCTGTGCGGCAGTCATCAGTTTGGTGCTGTACCACTGAGTCAGACCGGACAGAACGGGGATCATAAACGCAATGAAGGCCGTAATCATGGCCACATCAGAACTGCCTGTCAAAAACTCCTTCAACACATTAAAGGGAGTGTAGGTAATATTCATGGTCCAGAACTGCTGCATCCCGTTAATAGCCTGGATCACGTTCTCTCCTGCAGAGGTCACAACCTGGGAAATATCGGGAAATGCTCCTGCCAGCTGTTCCCACTGCTTGTCCGTCAGCTTATAGAGAAGATCAACCACCTTGTCCATATTGGTATAATCCGCATTGGCCAGGTTATGAGTCTCAGCCAGACTGGTAAATACCTCAGATGAGGCAAACCCCGCCGGCAGCTTCTCTATGATATGGTCAAAATAAGTTCTCACAGAACCTGCATAGGCCGGAATGTTATACATAACCCGGTACAGTGCAAACATGATGGGAAGCTGGATGAGCATGGGCAGACAGCCGCCGGTCATGGAAGTGCCGTATTTGTCATATACTGCCTTTGTCTCAACATTCATCCTCATCATGGAATCATTATCGTTTTTGCCTTTATACTTTTTCTGAATAGCCTGAAGCTCCGGCTGCATCACAGCCATAAGCTTACTGGATTTCTGCTGCTTCAGAGTAAGAGGAAGCATGAGAAGCTTCATCACGATGGTAAACAAGATAATACAGAGACCGATGTTCATGATTCCAAAGGTACTGGTAAACCTGAACAGCGCCTCCATGATCCAACCCAGAATCTGGGCAAAGGGACCCAGGATCCCCCCTGTCTTTGTCAGAACTAATAAATCCAATGAACTACCTCCTCATCGTTACGGAACTGGATCATAACCGCCCTCTGCCCACGGATGACACCGAAGGATCCTCCTGATGGACAGCCACAGACCTTTTACTACGCCGTACTTCTGAAGCGCCTCAATGGCGTATTGAGAGCACGTAGGCGTGTAGATACAGTGATATCTTACTTTCAGAGGGGATAAAAAAATCTGATACCCTCTGATACACATGATCAGTATCTTTTTTATCATGATCAATCACTTCGATTCTCTTATAATGTTATGCAGTCCGCACAAGTGCCTGTATGCACTTTCAATTTTTTTGTAATCTGAAGCTGCGGCCGCCGCCCTGGCAACCACGATGATGTCTAATCCGGAATTCGTCTTCTCTCTGTGTAATCGAAAGCTTTCCCTTACTAACCGGGTAACCCTGTGTCGTACCACACTGTTGCCCACTTTTTTGCTGACAGAGATCCCGATGCGGGTCTCGTCTCTGCCCGTCTCATAAACATACATGACAAGCAGTTTATTGGCATAGGATTTTCCGTTCTTATAAACGGTCTGAAAATCGCTGTTCTTTTTTACGGAAGGAAATCTTCTCATGAAACCTCCTCTGCCCCGTGTACAATCGGGCAGAGAAGGATTTTTCCCCTGCCCGCCGCGCGTCCCCCATGCCGCCGACAGACGGTAATCGTATTTTGGAGGCCTGCGCATAAAAGAAAAGGCCACAATCTCTTGC
>CAJUJV010000051.1:0-14337 GCA_910586845.1 uncultured Hungatella sp. | reverse complement strand
GGTTCATTAAGCAGATAATCTTGCTCTTCCTTTTCTTCTTCTGGCAGCTAACACTTTTCTTCCGCCCGAAGTACTCATTCTGGCTCTGAAACCATGAACTTTTGCTCTCTGTCTTCTCTTCGGCTGAAATGTCATCTTCATATCGCAGGCACCTCCTCTTTATCTTAAACTCTCATAAGCATATTTAGACAATTCTAAATTAAACATCTTCTCAATTATAAAGAAGGAATTCCCTAAAGTCAAGCACTTTTCGCAAAATATGGTACTGTCTTCAGCAATACCTTTCCCATAATCCCAACCATGACGGCTGCAGCCACGGCTTCGGGAATCCCGGAGCCTGTAACAGTGACCATGATCATTCCCCACGGCCACACTCCTGGCCTGTGCATACTGAGAAGCCAGAAGAATGTAGATGCTTCCCATAACAAACACCGTATTGGTGAGAGCTCCGGCAAATCCCACGACCGGCAGTGCCACCGTCTGATTCACCCTGCATCTCTTGAGACCGATCCACAGCCATCCGGAAACCACCCCGATCATCACTCTGCATCCCACTGAGATCCACAGAGCCTTCAAAGCTCCCGGAATTCCCGTCATGCTCATGAACGGGGAAAATGCAAAAGATAACAATGTAGGCGCCATAGTGTTGCTGATCAGAGAACATACTCCGAAAACTCCTCCCAGTATGGCTCCTGCCCCGGGTCCGAGGATAACGGCTCCCAGGATCACCGGGATGTGAACAGTTGTTGCCTTAATAATAGGAAGATGGATCATCCCCAGAGGCGTGTTGGCCAGAAGAATCACCACAGCCGCCATAAGTGCAACACTGGTCAGGTAACGTGTGTCTTTTTTTCTGCTTTTCATCTTTCTTTTTCCTCCTGCTACTGTTCTTTTATAAGATACAATGCATTACATGTGGATTATATAAAACACAGATTCCTTCGTCAATAGGATTTTTCCCCATTTTCCAGGATGAATCAGGACACTTATCCACATATTGTTGATAACTTGTGGATAAGTGTCTGGATTTATCCTGATTTTTTCACAGACAGCCTGATTTTTTTCGGTATTTCCCATATTTGTTCTGTGTTGAAAACCTCCGTTTTCCCTGATCCCACTCTGTGGATAACCAGTTCTTCAAAACCCGTTTTCCCGAAAGTTACACACATTTTCCACAACTTATCCACACAAATTTTCTATTTTCATTGAAAAATTCAGTTTCCTATTGTAAAATAGGAGTAGTTTGGGTAAGTGTGCGCGAAGATAAATTCATGTCAGGAGACAAATTATGCTTGAACAATTATTACAACAATGGGATGATATCCTGCTTTATCTGAAGGAGGAGCATGAACTTTCAGATGTGTCCTTTAAGACATGGCTCCAACCATTGAAGCTTTATTCAGTAGAAGGCAATACTGTCAGCATTTTGACTCCGGATGCCAATATTGTCAGTTATATCAGAAAAAAGTACGGTTTTTTCATCCAAATAGCTATAGAGGAAGTGACAGGATTTTCATGTGAGCTGGAATTTATCACAGAGAATTCCATCAAAAACTCGGAGAGGGACAGATCCGAGAAACAGCTGATCCGGACCGGCGCCTCCGATGTGAGCCAGTCTGCCCTTCAGACTGCCAACTTAAATCCCCGCTACACATTTGACACCTTTGTCGTGGGAGCCAACAACAATCTGGCTCATGCGGCCGCCCTTGCCGTGGCCGAATCTCCCGGCGAGGTATACAATCCTCTCTTTATCTACGGAGGAGTGGGACTCGGAAAGACCCATCTGATGCACTCCATTGCTCATTTTATCCTGAAAAACAACAAGGATGCCAAGATTCTGTATGTGACATCAGAGAAATTTACCAATGAGCTGATCGATGCCATCAGGAACAAGAACAATATCACAACCACCGAATTCCGGGAAAAATACAGAAACAACGATGTGCTGCTCATCGACGATATACAGTTTATTATCGGCAAGGAGAGTACTCAGGAGGAATTTTTCCACACATTTAATACCCTGTATGAGTCCAAAAAGCAGATCATCATATCCTCGGATAAACCGCCCAAAGATATTGAGACCCTGGAGGAACGCCTTCGTTCCAGATTTGAATGGGGCCTGACCGTGGATATCCAGTCGCCGGACTATGAGACCCGCATGGCCATCCTCCGGAAAAAAGAAGAACTGGAAGGCTACAACATTGACAATGAAGTGATCAAATACATTGCCACCAACATCAAATCCAACATCCGAGAACTGGAAGGAGCCCTGACAAAGATCGTCGCTCTGTCCAAACTGGATCATAACAAAGAGATCAACATCGCCCTGGCGGAGGAGGCCCTAAAAGACATTATCTCCCCCAATGCCCAGCGCAAGATTACTTCAGACCTGATCATCCAGGTGGTCGCCGACCATTTCGGCCTGACTCCTCTGGATATCGCCTCCCAGAAGAGGAGCAAGAACATCGCTTATCCCAGGCAGATCTGTATGTATCTCTGTCAGGATATCATGGGGATTCCTCTTCAGGAGATCGGCAGACTGCTGGGAGGAAGGGATCATACTACCATCATCCATGGCAGAGACAAGATAGCCGCCGACTTAAAGACCAATGAGAGCACTGCCAACACCATCGAGATCCTGAAAAAGAAACTTAACCCACAATAAGCTGTGGACATCCTGTTGAATCTCTGTGGATAACCGATGCAGATTTTTCGTCCGTTTCCACACTGTGGATAAAGAACCTGAATCTGTTAATGATTCTCAACCTTTTCCACATGGTTCTTAACACCTGTTTTTCCTTTATTTTCACAGCAATTCTCAGGGTTTACACAAATCCACAGGCCCTACTACGAATGCTACGAAAAAGAACTATTTATTTCTTTCTATAGAGCGCCATCAACGGCAAAGGAGTTATCAACATTTATGAAGCTGACATTTAAAAAAGAGAATTTAATGAATGGCATCAACATCGTTTTAAAAGCAGTATCATCCAAGACCACCATGCCCATCCTGGAATGCATCCTGTTGGATGCATCGGCTGACACCATCAAACTGACTGCCAATGACATGGAACTGGGCATCGAGACCACAGTAGAAGGGGAAATCCTGGAAAGAGGCAAAGTCGCCCTTGAGGCAAAGCTGTTTTCCGAGTTTATCAGAAAACTTTCCGGAGGAGACTCCCCCGTCACCATCGAATCTGACGACAAATTCAAAACTACCATCAGATGGGGAACTTCCGTATTCCATATCCAGGGAAAGGATGGAGAAGAATTCCCCTACCTTCCCTATATAGAGAAGGATCACCATATCAGCCTTTCTCAGTTTACCCTGAAAGAAGTCATCCGTCAGACCCTGTTCTCCATCTCTGTCAATGACAGCAACAAGATGATGACAGGCGAATTGTTCCAGGTAGACGGATATACTCTGAAAGTAGTATCTCTGGACGGACACAGGATGTCTATCAGAAAAATTACCCTGAAAGACCGGTATGATGATATAAAAGTCATCGTTCCTGGCAAGACTCTCAGTGAAATCAGCAAGATCCTGGGCGGCGACAATGAGAGTGAAGTGCTGATTTATTTCAGCAAAAACCACATTCTCTTTGAGTTCGATGACACGGTAGTGATCTCCAGGCTCATTGAAGGAGAATATTTCCGCATCGAACAGATGCTCTCCAGCGACTACGAGACAAAGGTCTCCGTCAATAAGAGAGAATTTCTGGACAATATCGACAGAGCCAGCATCCTGATCCGGGAAAACGACAAAAAGCCTATTATCCTGAACATCACCGATGATCTGATGCAGATGAAGATGAATTCCAGTTTCGGTTCCATGAATTCGGATGTTACCATCCATAAGACAGGAAAGGATATTATGATCGGTTTTAATCCCAAATTTCTTATGGATGCTCTCCGGATCATCGACGAAGAGGAAGTTGATCTTTATATGATGAATCCAAAGTCTCCATGTTTTATCAAGGACCCGGAGGAAAGCTATATTTACCTCATCCTGCCTGTGAATTTCAATGCGGCATCCGTTTAGGAGGAACTTATGGAGATCATAAAACTGAGAGACGATTATATAAAACTGAGTCAGGCCCTGAAAGCGGCGGGTCTGGCGGAATCAGGCGTGGATGCGAAATATGCAGTCCTTGATGGGAAAGTCACGGTCAACGGGGAAGTCGAATATCAGAGAGGTAAAAAGCTTCATGCCGGCGACATCGTAAGCTATCAGGGAGAGACCATAAGGATTGAAGCCTAGATGATCATAGAATCCATTGAATTAAAAAATTACAGAAACTATGAGCGCCTACATATGGATTTCAGTTCCGGCACCAATATCCTTTATGGGGACAACGCTCAGGGAAAAACCAATATTCTTGAAGCAGTCTATGTGTGCAGCACTACTAAATCCCACAGAGGAAGCAAAGACAGGGAGATGATCCGTTTTGGCGAAGAGGAATCTCACATAAAGCTGAATGTGAGAAAATCCGGAGTGCCCTGCCGCATAGACATGCATCTGAAAAAGAACAAAGCCAAGGGAATCGCCGTCAACGGCGTTCCTATCAGAAAAGCCAGTGAACTTTTTGGAATCGTCAATGTGGTTTTTTTTCACCGGAGGACTTAAATATCATAAAAAACGGTCCTTCGGAGAGAAGGCGATTTCTTGATCTGGAGTTATGTCAACTTGACAAAGTATATGTCCACAATCTTGTTCAGTACAACAAGGTTCTTCTCCAGAGAAACAGGTTGTTAAAAGAGCTGAATTTCCGCCCGGAATACGAAGAAACACTGGATATATGGGATATGCAGCTGGTTCAGTACGGGAAAGAACTGATCCTGTGCCGTCATAAATTTGTGGAACAGCTCAATGAAATCGTGAAAAAGACTCACAGCCAGCTGTCCGGCGGACAGGAGGAGCTGCTCCTTGCATATGAGCCCAATGTGGATGGAAGCCAGTTTGAACAGCGTCTCTCTCAGAACCGGACCATGGACAGGAAGCTGAAAACTACCAATACAGGTCCCCACAGAGATGATATTAATTTTCTGATCAATGGCATCGATATCAGAAAATTCGGCTCTCAGGGGCAGCAGAGGACCGTGGCCCTCTCTCTGAAACTGGCGGAGATCGATCTGGTAAAACAGATCGTAAAGGATTATCCCGTACTTCTGCTGGATGATGTGCTGTCAGAACTTGACAGAGGACGGCAGCAGCAGCTTCTGTCAGGGATCGATCAGATTCAGACCATGATCACATGTACGGGTCTTGATGATTTTGTAGATCACAGATTTCCTGTAGATAAGATATATAAAGTGGTAAAAGGAAAAGTGACGGCGGAGAATTAGAAGACCGCCTTCAGGACATTGCAAAAAAAGAAGGAAAGAAGGAGGAACCTATGGGTACGGAGTACGGAGCAGATCAGATACAAATATTAGAAGGGCTGGAAGCCGTCAGAAAAAGGCCCGGCATGTATATAGGCAGCACCTCGGCCAGAGGACTTCATCATCTCGTATATGAAATCGTAGACAACTCTGTAGATGAAGCTCTGGCAGGATTTTGTACGGAAATAGAAGTACAGATCAATGAAGATAATTCCATAACCGTGACGGATAACGGCCGGGGAATCCCGGTAGACATCCAGAAAAAAGCAGGGCTCCCGGCAGTAGAAGTCGTATTTACCGTCCTCCACGCCGGCGGCAAGTTCGGCGGCGGCGGATATAAGGTTTCCGGCGGCCTTCACGGAGTAGGAGCATCTGTTGTCAACGCTCTGTCAGAGTGGCTTGAGGTAAATATCTATAAAGATGGAAAGATCTATCATCAGAGGTATGAGAGGGGAAAAGCAGTCAGTTCACTGGAGGTGGCAGGCACATGTGCCTCAGATCTCCACGGCACTCAGGTGATCTTTCTTCCTGACAGGGAGATTTTTGAGGAGACGGTGTATGACTACGATACTCTCCGGATCCGTCTTCAGGAGACCGCTTTTCTGACCAAGGCCCTGAAGATCACTCTGAAGGACGACAGAGAAGAAAAGAGAGAAAAGATCTTCCACTATGAAGGCGGAATCAAAGAATTTGTCACCTATCTGAATAAGGGAAAGGTGCCCCTCTATGATCAGGTAATATACTGTGAGGGAACCCGGGACAAGGTCTACGTGGAAGTTTCCATGCAGCACAATGATTCTTATACGGAAAATATCTATACCTTTGTCAACAACATCAATACTCCCGAAGGCGGCACCCATCTGACCGGTTTCAGGAATGCTCTGACCAAGACCTTTAACGATTATGCAAGAAAGAACAAGCTGCTGAAAGACAGTGAACCTTCCTTAAGCGGGGAAGATATCAGGGAAGGTCTCACTTCCATCATCAGCGTCAAGATAGAAGAACCTCAGTTTGAGGGACAGACCAAGCAGAAGCTGGGCAACAGCGAGGCCAGACTGGCAGTAGATTCTGTGGTTAGTGAACAGCTGACTTATTTTCTGGAGCAGAATCCGGCCGTGGCCAAGGCCATGTGCGAGAAATCTATCCTGGCCCAGAGAGCCAGGGCGGCAGCCAGGAAGGCAAGAGACCTGACCAGAAGAAAAACGGCTCTGGAAAACATGACTCTGCCGGGCAAGCTGGCCGACTGTTCCAACAAGGATCCCGAAAAATGTGAGATCTACATCGTGGAGGGAGATTCGGCAGGCGGTTCTGCCAAGACTGCCCGGTCCAGGGATACTCAGGCCATCCTTCCTCTTCGGGGTAAGATCCTCAATGTGGAGAAGGCCAGGCTGGACAAGATCTACGGCAATGCGGAGATCAAAGCCATGATCACTGCCTTCGGAACAGGAATCCATGAAGACTTTGATATCTCAAAACTGAGATACAACAAGATCATCATCATGACCGATGCGGATGTTGACGGCGCCCATATCAGTACCCTGCTCCTCACATTCCTCTACCGGTTTATGCCGGAGCTGATCAGGCAGGGACATGTGTATCTGGCTCAGCCTCCTCTCTATAAGATTGAGAAGAACAAGAGAATATGGTATGCCTACAGTGACGGGGAACTGAACGATATCTTAAAGGAGATCGGCAGGGACAATAACAACAAGATTCAGAGATATAAAGGTCTTGGCGAGATGGATGCGGAACAGCTCTGGGAGACTACCATGGATCCGGAGCGCCGGATCCTGCTCCGGGTGAATATGGATGACGATGTAATCTCCGAGCTGGACCTGACTTTCACGACGCTTATGGGAGATCAGGTAGAGCCCAGACGTGAATTTATCGAAGCCAACGCCAGGTATGTAAAGAATCTTGATATCTAAAATCGGAGGAAACTATGGAACCTAATGTATTTGATAAGATTCATGACATCGATCTGAAAAAGACCATGGAGAAATCCTACATCGATTACGCCATGAGCGTGATCGCTTCCCGGGCTCTTCCCGATGTAAGAGACGGTCTCAAGCCGGTTCAGAGAAGAGTTCTTTATTCCATGATCGAGCTGAACAATGGTCCCGACAAGCCTCACAGAAAGTGCGCCCGTATCGTAGGCGATACCATGGGTAAATACCATCCCCATGGAGACAGTTCCATCTACGGAGCACTGGTAAATATGGCTCAGGAATGGTCCACCCGTTATCCTCTGGTTGACGGACACGGTAATTTCGGCTCCGTAGACGGAGACGGAGCTGCGGCCATGCGATATACAGAGGCAAGGCTGAGCAGAATCTCCATGGAACTGCTGTCCGATATCGGCAAAGATACCGTGGATTTTGTTCCCAACTTTGACGAGACAGAGAAGGAACCCACAGTACTTCCATCTCGTTACCCCAATCTTCTGGTCAACGGAACCTCCGGCATCGCCGTCGGCATGGCCACCAACATCCCTCCTCACAATCTGAGGGAGGTCATCGCCGCTGTGGTGAAGATCATTGATAATCAGATCAATGAAGACAGAGACACATCCATCGAAGAGATCATGGAGATCGTAAAGGGTCCCGACTTTCCTACGGGAGCCACCATCATGGGAAAGAGAGGCATCGAGGAGGCTTACCGGACAGGCCGCGGAAAGATCAGGGTCCGGGCCGTGTCGGATATCGAGAGCCTTCCCGGCGGAAAGAGCCGTATCGTTGTCACGGAGATCCCTTATCTGGTCAACAAGGCCAGGCTTATAGAGAAGATCGCGGAACTGGTGAAGGACAAAAGAGTGGACGGGATCACGGATCTGCGGGATGAATCCGACAGAGAAGGGATGCGGATCGTCATCGAGGTCCGCCGTGATGCCAATGCCAACGTGATCCTCAACCAGCTGTACAAACATACTCAGCTCCAGGATACCTTCGGAGTGATCATGCTGTCTCTGGTCAATAATGAACCCAAAGTCCTGAATCTTCTGCAGATGCTCAGGCTGTATCTGGAACATCAGAAGGATGTGGTAACCCGCCGTACCAGATACGATTTAAACAAGGCAGAAGAACGGGCTCATATTTTGGAAGGTCTGCTCATCGCCCTGGACAACATCGACGAGGTGATCCGGATCATCCGCGGTTCTCAGACAGTTCAGATCGCCAAGCAGCAGCTGATGGAGCGTTTCGGATTAAGCGATGCCCAGTCTCAGGCCATCGTGGATATGCGTCTGAGAGCTCTTACCGGTCTGGAGAGAGACAAGCTGGAGTCAGAATACAAGGAACTTCAGGCCAAGATAGCGGAGTTGAAGGCAATCCTGGCAGACGAGAAAAAACTTTTGGGAGTTATCAGAGAAGAGATCGGTCTGATCTCCGACAAGTACGGGGATGACAGGAGGACTTCCATCGGATTTGATGAGTTTGACATGTCTATGGAAGATCTGATCCCCAATGACGACACGGTAGTGGCCATGACCCGTCTGGGATACATTAAGCGGATGTCTCCTGACAATTTCAAGAGCCAGAACCGGGGAGGCAAGGGAATCAAAGGCATGCAGACCATCGAGGAGGACTACATCGAAGATCTGATCATGACCAAGAATCACAATGATATCATGTTCTTTACCAACACCGGCCGGGTATACCGCCTGAAAGCCTACGCTATCCCGGAGGCAAGCCGCACGGCCCGGGGCACAGCCATTATCAATCTTCTTCAGATGATGCCGGGGGAGAAGATCACGGCTATCGTCTCCATGAAAGAATATAATGACGACCATTATCTGTTTATGGCTACCAAATACGGTATGGCCAAAAAGACTCCCATGAGAGAGTACTCCAATGTACGGAAAAACGGTCTTCAGGCTATTGTTCTGAGAGAAGGCGACGAACTGATCGAGGTAAAAGCCACTGACGATACAAAAGACATCTTTATGGTCACCAAAAAAGGACAGTGCATCCGTTTCCATGAATCCGACGTCCGCGTCACCGGCCGTGTGTCCATGGGCGTTATCGGAATGAAACTGGATGAGGACGATGAAGTGATCGGCATGCAGATGGATTCTCAGGGAGAGACTCTTTTAGTAGTATCTGCCAACGGAATCGGCAAGAGGACGGACATCAGCGAGTTCCCGGTTCAGAAGAGAAGCGGGAAAGGCGTCCGCTGTTATAAGATCGTAGAGAAGACAGGAGATCTGGTAGGCGCCAAGCTGGTACATGAAGACCATGATATCATGATGATTACCAACGAGGGGATCATCATCCGCATCAGCGTCGGAGATATCTCCATTATCGGAAGAAATACTTCCGGAGTAAAACTGATGAACATTGACCCCGATTCCAGCACTTACATCGCCAGCATCGCAAAGGTAAGAGACAGCAGCAGTAAAGATGAATCGGAAGAAGAGATCGAAGAGGGGGAAATTCCTGAATCAGTTTAAAATCAAGTTTCTTCAGTGATTACAGAAAAGTCGGGCCGCAGCCCGACTTTTCTGTGGATGAAACCTGTTTTACTCCAGATTCAGTTTTTTCGATAACATATAGTCCGAGACAAGATAAAATCCTACTGTAGTGATAATACCGAAGATCAGGGAATAAAGCATGTATCCGCTGAGTGTAAAATCCTGATAAAGACTGGAGACCCCGGTCATGATAATAGCAATGGTATTGATAATCTGCGTTGCTATGGAGATGCCGATATAAGCCAGAATCGCCCCCAGGATCCTGTGATTTTTCCACTGCTGTCCGATGGCGATACATGCAAAGAACAGGAGAGGACGCTGAAAGCTCTCAACCAATATATTCAGGACAGAATAAATGCCATAAGCAAAGGAATCCATATTCCAGCTGGAAGCGAAATATTTGAAAAAGTACTTAACAGGCAGCTGAGAAAAATGTCCTGTAAAGATCAGAAGGAAGGACAGGCTGATGATCAGGTTTACGACGATCTGCCACATGACGGCAATCAGTGTCTTGGAGCAGATGAGAGTGCTGGTCCTCACAGGAAGCGTGTGGGTCAGATATCCGTCATCACTTACCATGGTCTTATAGAAATCATACACCACAAACACAGAAGTCATCAGGTAGCATGCCACCAGATAGATGACGCAGATTATCAGATAAAACACGGAAAAAATAGCGATCCCTTCTGATAATGCGCTGGTATGCCCGGCAGAATCCAGGACGCTGAGAACGATCTCAAACAGGATCTTACCCACCGCGGCTGCAATAGTATATCCTCCCATAAGGGGAAGAAAAAATCTGTATGTGGAACGAAAATCTTTTTTCAGTAATTTTCCTAACATTGAAATACCTCCCTGAATAATTCATCAACCGATTTTTCATATTGAGCCCGGATATCGTCTACAGAAGACTGGAGAGAGATCACTCCGTTTTTCAAAAAAATAACCTGGTCCAGAACCTGTTCCACATCAGAGATCAGATGGGTGGAGATCAGGATAGACCCATGTTCGTTATAATTGGTCAGGATAGTCTGAAGGATGTAATCTCTGGCAGCCGGGTCTACTCCTCCGATAGGTTCATCCAAAAGATAAAGATCTGCATTGCGGCTCATGACCAGTATCAGCTGTACTTTCTCTCTGGTTCCCTTAGAAAGAGTCTTCAGCTTCTGTTTTGGAGAAATATCGAGCCTTTGCAGCATCTCATAAGCCTTGTTCCTGTCAAAATTAAGATAAAAATCATGAAACAGGTCGATGATCTGAGATACTTTCATCCAATCGCTGAGATAGTTCTTATCCGGAAGATAGGAGATCCTCGACTTGGATTCCGGTCCCACCGGAAGTCCGCATATGGAGACGGTTCCTGATGTGGGAACCAGAAGACCGGAAGCGATCTTTAAAAGAGTGGTCTTGCCGCTGCCGTTGGGCCCCAAAAGTCCTACAATGTGTCCCGGCTCCACAGTAAGACTGACATCCTGCAGAGCACATAGAGAACCAAATTGTTTTGTGACATGAGAATATTCTAATATCCTGTTCATATGGTCTTCTCCTTTAAAATTTTTTCGATGAGAGCGGTTGTCTGATCCCTGTCATAACCCATCTGTTTCATCTCGTGAAAAAAGGTAAGGATCTTTTCCCTTCCCATGGATTCCTTCATCTCATGGATCATCTCCTCATCTTCGGTAACAAACCGGCCTGTAGTCCTGTGGCTGCAGATCAGCCGGCTCCGCTCCAGTTCCGCCAGAGCCCGCTGCATGGTGTTGGGATTAACGGATGCCTCCGAGGCCAGATCACGGACCGAGGGAAGCTTGCTTCCCGGAGGATACTGTCCGGATATGATCAGGAATCGGACCCTCTCTAACAGCTGGGTGTAAATAGGTCTTCCATTGTCAAAATGCCATGACATAACACCCCTCCTTTATATTAATGTATTAATCGATTAATACAATTATACAATAATCAGATCAATCTGTCAACAGAAAATAAAGAGGTTTTGTTCTTGATTTCAGAGGCTAAATCACGTATGATAAATTTAACAGTCTTTAGACAGGAGGATCCGGATTTGAGGAACATAAAAACAGAAGAAATTAAAAGAAATATCAAAGAAATGTGTATTGAGGCCAATCACATATTATCCCCTGATATGAAAGATGTGTTTGAGAGGGCAGTACAGGAAGAAAATTCTCCTCTGGGAAAAAGGATTCTCGGTCAGCTGGAGGAGAATCTGATCATCGCAGAAGAAGAGATGATCCCCATCTGTCAGGATACGGGGATGGCGGTTATTTTTATGGAAGTGGGCCAGGAAGTCCATATAGAAGGAGGTTCCCTGACCGAGGCAGTGAATCAGGGAGTAAGAGAAGGATATACGGAAGGATTTTTAAGAAAATCAGTCGTGGCAGATCCTCTGGAGAGGATCAATACAAAGGACAATACTCCTGCAATCATCCACTATAATATTGTGGAAGGCGATGGGATCCGGATCACAGTGGCTCCTAAAGGATTCGGAAGCGAGAATATGAGCCGCGTTTTTATGCTGAAGCCGGCAGACGGAATAGAAGGAGTAAAGGAGGCTGTCCTGACAGCGGTAAAAGATGCGGGTCCCAACGCCTGTCCTCCTATGGTAGTGGGAGTGGGGATAGGAGGAACGTTTGAAAAATGCGCCCTCATGGCAAAACATGCCCTTACCCGGAATCTGAAAGAAGAATCTCCCATACCCTATGTAAGAGATCTTGAGAAAGAACTGCTGGAGAAGATCAACGCCCTGGGAATCGGCCCGGGAGGGCTGGGGGGAAAAGTTACGGCCCTGGCCGTTAATATCGAGACTTATCCCACCCATATTGCCGGTCTGCCGGTGGCGGTAAATATCTGCTGTCATGTAAACAGACATGTTCATCGGGTTATTTAAAGGAGGAGACTATGGAACGACATATTCAGGTACCTTTCGGCCGGGAAGAAGCAGAAAAATTAAAAGCCGGCGACTACATATATCTTACGGGAACGATTTATACTGCCAGAGATGCGGCTCATAAAAGGATGCAGGAGGCTCTGGATAAAGGAGAAGAACTTCCATTTTCCGTAGAAGGAAACGTGATCTATTATATGGGGCCGTCTCCGGCCAGAGAGGGACGTCCCATCGGTTCCGCAGGTCCTACTACGGCAAGCCGTATGGACAAATATACGCCTGCCCTTCTTGATCTGGGTCTGAGAGCCATGATCGGAAAGGGAAAGAGGAGCCGGGAAGTGATCGACGGCATCATAAGAAACGGTTCCGTATATCTTGCCGCCGTGGGAGGGGCGGGGGCTCTTCTGTCAAAATGCATTCTTTCCAGTGAAGTGGTCGCCTATGAAGATCTGGGAACAGAGGCTATCCGCCGTCTGGAAATAAAAGAGTTTCCTGTAGTAGTAGTAATCGATTCAGAGGGAAATAATCTGTATGACAGTGTTAAAAACTTATATGACAACAAGGAGGAACCATGAAAAGAATTCTTTTGATGGTCATAACCAATATTCTTCATGTACCTCTGTGGTTTTATCAGATCGATAAAATGGGAAAAAATCGGGATCAGTACAGTGAAGAAGAGCGATATCATTATCTGAGAAAGATATTAAGGAGAGTCAACAGAAGAGGCCGGGTTAAGGTGATGACCTACGGTGTGGAAAATCTCCCCAAGACCAACGGATTTATTATGTTTCCGAATCATCAGGGTTTATTTGATATGCTGGCCATAATAGAAAGCTGTCCGAAACCCATGGGCGTGGTCATTAAAAAAGAGGCGGCAGAATGGATACTGGTAAAGCAGGTGATTCGTGTTCTGGAAGGGATTCCCATGGACCGGTCCGATATCCGTTCTTCCATGGAAATCATCAAGGAGATGGCTGCTCAGGTAAAAAAAGGGAGAAATTTTGTGATTTTTCCGGAAGGGACCAGAAGCCGCAAAGGCAACGAAATTCTGGATTTTAAAGCAGGAACATTTAAAAGCGCGGTAAAAGCAGGCTGTCCGATTATCCCTGTGGCTCTGGTTAACAGCTTTCGTCCTTTCGATATCTCTTCTATTAAAAAGGAAAAAGTTCAGGTTCATTTTCTGAAAGCCATTTATCCGGAACAATATATGGGGTTAAAAACAACCGAGATAGCAGAACTTGTGCATGACAGAATACAGGAAGAGATAAACAAAAATATTTGAAAAAAATATGTAAAAAACGGGTTGACAAGTATAACAAACTCTTGTATAATTGCAACTGCCCCTGAAAACCAGGCGTTTTTTGGAGCAGTACTTTGGAAATATAACACGGAGAAATACTCAAGAGGCCGAAGAGGCGCCCCTGCTAAGGGTGTAGGTCGGGCAACCGGCGCGAGGGTTCAAATCCCTCTTTCTCCGCTCTTTTCCAAAAAAAGAAATAAAAAGTTGTTGACAAAGCGATGGACTTATGATAATATGAATGAGTTGCCGCTGAAAAGCCGACAACGAAACGGACCTTGAAAATCAAAG